>JAQUQA010000028.1 GCA_028716305.1 Candidatus Omnitrophota bacterium
GACCTACTCTCACATAGCCTTACGACTACACTACCATCGGCCCAGCGGGGCTTAACGGCCGTATTCGGAATGGGAACGGGTGTTTCCCCCGCGGTATGGACACTCCAAAAATTTTTCAGGCAATAAAATTCAAGAAAAATTTTTGAGCGTAAAACTCAAAGCGCAAAAGGCAAAACTAAAGCTTAAAACGCAAAACGTTTTTAGCTTTACACTTAAGCTTTGCGCTTTGCGTTTTGGACTTTGCGCTGAATTTTCGACAACTCTAACAAATAACAAGACCAAATTGACCTTCGGCAGGAAACTACAAATCCACCGAAATAGAGGTTTTAAGGCCAAGCCGATTGGCTGATTAGTACGTGTTGGCTGAAATCCTTACGGATCTTACACCGCACGCCTATCAAGGTCGTAGTCTACGACCAGCCTTCATGGTCTTGCGACCAAGGGATACCTATTCTTGGGGCGGGTTTTGCACTTAGATGCTTTCAGCGCTTATCCCTTCCGAACATAGCTACCCGGCCTTTGCCCTTGGCAGGACAACCGGAACACCAGAGGTCCGTTTCTCAAGGTCCTCTCGTACTGGAGAGAACTCCCCTTCAAGTATCCTGACGCCCACATCAGATAGAGACCGACAATAATGTTACACTCTATTACTAGAGGGTCTATACATTTCTGATAGACTCTACATATCGCTATGCAGTTCGGACTATATCTTAATCCTCTCCTTACGAATTGGATTTCTGGCGTACAGTCTCTGAAGATTCCAGATGAGCAATTATATCTTCTAATTTTTGCTTACGATATTTACCGCTAAAATTCATTGAATAAGCAGTCTGCAATATCGCAATCAAACCATCCTTCTTTAAATGCTCCCCTCTTTCCATTAAACCAACGATTTTAGCAAGCTTCTCAAAATCTTTTTGTTTAATCGATATGAGAGGTGATTTTTTGAAGAATGGTACGATTTTGTTACGAAGATCATTAATGTTTCTTACAACATAAACTGAGGTTTGGTCCTTAGGATTTTGATAATCATTAGGCTTGATATATCCACAACCTAACTCTTTCTTAATCAGTTCTAAGACCTCAGTTCTGTTTTGATGTTGAGAAACATGAAATTCAGGTATTACCTGAACCCCCAGCTTAACATTTCGGCTTTTTTGAATCGTTACCGAAAAGCAGCCTTCTCCGTCAACAAAACCTGAGATATATGAAGTTATCTCACCTGGTCTTTCCTGCTGATTGTCTGCACCCATATATTTTCACTCCCGACGATACATTAACATATAGAGACTGAATCGTCAAGTAGTAATATGGGATACTCAGATTTTCCAGCAATTAGCCAGATTTAAAGACAGCAACGGTCAACTTACTGTCTCACGACGTTCTGAACCCAGCTCGCGTACCCTTTTAACCGGCGAACAGCCGGACCCTTGGGACCTTATACAGCCCCAGGATAGGATGAGCCGACATCGAGGTGCCAAACCGGGCTGTCGATATGAACTCTCGAGCCCGATAAGCCTGTTATCCCCAGAGTACCTATTATCCGTTGAGCGATGGCGATCCCACGTTCAACCACCGGATCACTAGCCCCTACTTTCGTATCTGTTCGTCCTGCCGGACTCACAGTTAAGCTGGCATATGCGCTTGCGCTCCACGGGCGATTGCCGACCGCCCTGAGCCAACCTTGGGGCCCCTTCGTTACTTTTTAGAAGGGAACCGCCCCAGTCAAACTGCCCGCCTGTCACTGTCCCCCCGCCGGATTCACGGCTAGTGGTTAGAATCTTAGTGCAATAAGGGTGGTATTTCACATTGCGGCTCTGCCCAGGCTAGCGCCCGGACTTCAAAGCCTCCCACCTATGCTACACATAGTGAACCAAAATCCAATAGCAGGTTGCAGTAAAGGTTCTGGGGTCTTTTCGTCTTGATGCGGGTAGACGGCATCTTCACCGCCACTACAATTTCGCCGAGTCTCTCGTTGAGACAGCGCTCAGGTTGTTACACCATTCGTGCGCGTGGGAACTTACCCCACAAGGAATTTCGCTACCTTAGGACCGTTATAGTTACGGCCGCCGTTTACTGGGGCTTCGGTTCAGAGCTTTGCTAATCTTGCGAAAAGCTGACCCCTTGCCTTAACCTTCCAGCACCGGGCAGGTGTCACACCCTATACTTCCTCTTTCGAGTTTGCAGAGTGATGTGTTTTTGCTAAACAGTCACCCGAGCCACTTTACTGTGACCTTTGATCTTTCAACCAAAGGCACCTCTTATTGCTAACTTACGAGGCTAGATTGCCGAGTTCCTTAACGAGAGTTATCTCGAGCACCTTACCATATTCTGGAGGTCTACCTGTGTCGGATTACGGTACGAGCAGCTAAAAGACTTCTCTTCATACTTTTCTTGGCAGCACGTAGTAAAGCACTTCCCCCTCTCTTTCGATCAGGGTCCCCTCTATGCCTTTCAGCATAAAGAACGCAGACATCCAACACTGCGCCGATTCATACATACCTCGCGTCATACAAAGAGTGATAACGCCTCCTAGCTGGTAACTGAATATTAACAGTTCATCCATCGCTTACGCCAAACGGCCTCAGCTTAGGCTCGACTTACCCTGGGCGGATTAGCCTTCCCCAGGAAACCTTGGACTTTCGGTGCACCTGTTTCTCGCAGGTGTTTTCGCTACTCATTCCGACATAATCCCTTGTTCAGTGTCCACTGCTCCTTACGGTACAGCTTCAACCGACTGAACAATGCTCCCCTACCACGCCTTCATCTTGCGACAAAGACATCCTTAGCTTCGGTAATAGGCTTAAGCCCCGTTCATCTTAGGCGCGAAATCGCTCGACCAGTGAGCTGTTACGCACTCTTTAAATGATGGCTGCCTCTGAGCCAACATCCTGGTTGTCAAAGCAAGTTCACATCCTTTACCACTTAGCCTATCCTTAGGGACCTTAGCTGAAGGTCTGGGCTGATACCCTTTAGACCCTGGAGCTTAGCCCCCAGGGTCTTACTCCCGGGATAAATTTAGTAGTATTCGGAGTTTGGTTGGGCTCAGCATCCTGGTAAGGACCCGTAGCCCATTCAGCACTCTACCCCTACTAAATATTTACCCGAGGCTATCCCTAGAAATATTTCGGGGAGAACCAGCAATTTCTGAGTTTGTTTAGTCTTTCGCTCCGATCCACAGCTCATCCCACAGTTTTTCAACGCTGACGGGTTCGAGCCTCCACGCATCTTTCGATGTGCTTCACTCTGGCCATGGATAGATCACTCAGCTTCGGGTCTACTATACGGTACTAGGCGCCCTATTAGGACTCGCTTTCGCTACGCCTCCTCCCCGTCAGGGATTAAGCTCGCACCGCACAGTAACTCGTCGGACCATTATGCAAAAGGTACGCGGTCAGGCATTCTGTCAGCACGAAGCCAACAGCATAGCCCTCCCACAGCTTGTAGGTTTATGATTTTAGGTTCTATTTCACTCCCCTCACCGGGGTTCTTTTCAACTTTCCCTCACGGTACTTGTACGCTATCGGTCTAGATATAGTATTTAGCCTTGGACCGTGGTCGGCCCGGATTCCCACAGGATTTCCCGTGTCCCGTGGTACTTGGGATACCTCTAGAGTGTTTCAAGGTTTCGCATACGAGGCTTTCACTCTCTATGACGTATCTTTCCAGATACTTCTGCTACCTATCCACAATCTCACATTAAGGTCCCACAACCCCTTCTTTCCTTGCGGAAAAAAGGTTTAGGCTGTTCCCTTTTCGCTCGCCACTACTGGGGGAATCTCGGTGATTTCTTTTCCTCGGGTTACTTAGATGTTTCAATTCACCCGGTTTGCTTCCTTACGACTATTGTATTCATCGAAAGGATACCACTGTATTAACAGTGGTGAGTTGCCTCATTCGGAATTTCCCGGATCAAAGCCTGTTTGCGACTCCCCGAGACATATCGGTGCTTACCCCGTCCTTCTTCGCCCTATCTAGCCAAAGTCATCCTTCATAAACCCTTAGTAGCTTGACCATTAAAACTGATTCTACTCGGTTTTCATTGTAGTTTTCTACCTACAAGATCAAAATGACCTTGTTACTTGTTATAAGTTGTCAAAGAACATAGATTCGTGTGTAAAACACGAAACGAATTTATGTTCGCTTTGCAAAATGGTGGAGCTGAGCGGGATCGAACCGCTGACCCCCTGCTTGCAAAGCAGGTGCTCTCCCAGCTGAGCTACAGCCCCCTCAATTTTGCGACAGCAAAATTGACCCCGAGTCCACAAATATTTTATCTAAGGACGAGGGGGGATTTACTGGAGACCTCTCGCTTTACCTAAATCAAACTTTAGGTAATGCTCGAGGTGATTTTTTCTTGCTTCGCAGGAAAAAATCATGGGCCCAAGAGGATTCGAACCTCTGACCCCAGTCTTATCAGGGCTGTGCTCTAACCAACTGAGCTATGGGCCCAATTCGGCAAATCGCTTATGGCTTATAGCAAATTGCCCTGATTCAATTTGCTACTTGCTATCAACCATCTGCAAAATTAGAAGCCCTCTCGCTCCGAATTGATTATAGAGAGATGCTCCCAAAAAAAATATTAATAGCCAAGCGCCGCTTGCCAAAGGCAAGCAGCCTAGTCTGTATCAATGATCCTCTCGGAGTATTGAATAACAAACCATGGACTAATAATTTTCGAGTGAAAATTATTAGAAAGGAGGTGATCCAGCCGCACCTTCCGGTACGGCTACCTTGTTACGACTTAGCGCCAGTCACCAGTTTTACCCTAGTCCTCAACAAGTGAAGGTTTCAGGTACCCCTAGCTCCCATCGCTTGACGGGCGGTGTGTACAAGGCCCGGGAACGTATTCACGGCGGCGTAGCTGATCCGCCATTACTAGCGATTCCGGCTTCATGGAGTCGAGTTGCAGACTCCAATCTGAACTGGGCCTACTTTTTTGCGATTAGCTCCACCTTGCGGTTTGGCAACGCTTTGTAGTAGGCATTGTAACACGTGTGTAGCCCAAGGCATAAAGGCCGTACTGACTTGACGTCATCTCCACCTTCCTCCCGCTTATCGCGGGCAGTCTCCTTAGAGTGCCTCTCTAGGCCTTTCGGCTTCGAAAGTAGCAACTAAGAATGATGGTTGCGCTCGTTGCGGGACTTAACCCAACATCTCACGACACGAGCTGACGACAGCCATGCAGCACCTGTGCAGGCTCCTGACTTAACAGGTGGTTCCCTTTTCAGTTCACTACTTCCTGCATGTCAAGCCTTGGTGAGGTTCTTCGCGTAGCGTCGAATTGAACCACATGTTCCACCGCTTGTGCGGGCCCCCGTCAATTCCTTTGAGTTTTAACCTTGCGGTCGTAGTCCCCAGGTGGAGCACTTAACGAGTTATCTTGCGGCGCTGAAGGTTACCCCCCAACACCTAGTGCTCATCGTTTACGGCTAGGACTACCAGGGTATCTAATCCTGTTTGCTCCCCTAGCTTTCGCAGTTCAGCGTCAGAGATAGACCAGAAAGCCGCTTTCGCCACTGGTGTTCCTCCCGATCTCTACAGATTTCACTCTTACACCGGGAATTCCGCTTTCCTCTTCTATCCTCAATTCCGCCAGTTTTAGAAGCAGTTCTGAGGTTGAGCCTCAGGATTTCACTCCCAACTTAACGGAACGCCTACCTGCCCTTTACACCCAATAAATCCGAGTAACGCTCGCCATCTCTGTATTACCGCGGCTGCTGGCACAGAGTTGGCCATGGCTTCTTCTATAGGTACCGTCAGTTCCGGCAGTTAACCGGAAGTTTCTTCCCTATCGAAAGAGGTTTACGATCCGAAAACCTTCATCCCTCACGCGGCGTCACATAGTCAGGCTTTCGCCCATTGCTAAATATCCTCGACTGCAGCCTCCCGTAGGAGTCGGGGCAGTGTCTCAGTCCCCGTGTGGCTGACCACCCTCTCAGGCCAGCTACCCGTCAAACGCCTTGGTAGGCCGTTACCCTACCAACTAGCTGATAGGACGCGAGCTGATCTCTAAGTAACAATCCTTACGAACCGCCTTTACTTAAAACGACTTGTGTCGTCATAAGCACATCGGGTATTACCTCCGCTTTCGCGAAGCTATCCCCGCCTTAGAGGTAAATTACTCACGTGTTCCTCACCCGTCTGCCGCTATGAAATCGGGCAAATTGGCATCTGCCTTACGGCTTCAACCTCTCCACCCAAAACATCGCTCGACTTGCATGCCTAATCTACGCCGCCAGCGTTCACTCTGAGCCAGGATCAAACTCTCCGAAAATCTTGGAAAAAGAATGATAATGGCTCTATGATTTTATTATATTACCTCGAACTTGTCCCAAATAATCTCTAAGAGATTCTTGGGACTCCGCTTGGCTATTAAATTTTAAAAGAACGGACATTTTCTTGCCGGAAAGATCCGGGCAAAAAAATAAACGTCCCGTAACTACGGGACGCTTAAAAATCTATTCAGCGTCAAATAGACGGCTTAAAATTTATCCGAATTTGTCAACTCTGCTTATTGTTATTCTCACGTAAATAGCTACCTCTTTCCAGGTAGGAATAAGAGTTTAACATAAAACAGTTTTTTGTCAAGTATTATTTTTAAAAATTAAACCTATGCAAAATAATGGGTTTTACCGCTTCCTTAAGCTCAAAAATCCCGCTTCGCTATCCCTGTCGTCAGGCACTCGCGGGTTTCTCTTGAAATCTGCTTGTAACGACAGGGATAAATTCGCGCGCATAACTTGCGCCGCCCCGCGGGCTCCGTAAGTTATGCGCTCATTTATTTGGCTACCAGTTCAGTAATCTTAAAGATCGGCATGAATAGCGAAATCACGATCCCGCCGATAACTACGCCTAGAAAAGCGATCACCAAAGGCTCGATCATGCTGGTCAGGCCGGATACCGCGGCATCCACCTGCTCGTCGTAAAAATCGGCGATCTTACTGAGCATCTTTTCCAGCTGCCCGGTCTGCTCGCCAACGCTAATCATCCGGGTAACCATCGGGGGAAATACCCCGCTCTGCGACAAAGGGGTAGCGATGGGTTCACCCTGGCGGACCGAGGCCCGGCAGTTAATGATCGCCTCCTCCACTACCTTATTCCCCGCGGTCTTGGCCACGATCTCCAGGGCGTTCAATACCGAGACGCCGCTCTTGACCAGCGTGGAAAATGTCCGGGAAAATTTCGCTACCGCCACCTTACGGAAAAGCGGCCCCAATACCGGAAGTTTTAATTTCTGATTGTCAAAATTATAACGCCCTTTGGGGGTATTGATATATTTCTTGAATAGAAATGATGCCACGAAAATAAAACCAACCAGAAAAAGAAAATAATGCTGCAGGGCGTTACTGACGGCGATCAACACCTGCGTAGGCATGGGCAATTCGCCACCCAACAGGTCAAAGATCCCCTTGAAGGTAGGAACTACCTTCAAAAGCAGGACCGCGGTGATCAAAATCGACATGGATACGACAATCGCCGGATAAACCAGGCTGGACTTGACCTTGCGGGTCAGCGCGGCGGTCTTTTCCAGATATGAGGCCAGGCGGTCCAAAACTTCATGCAGCATGCCCGAGGCCTCTCCGGCGCGCGTCATATTAATAAAAAGATCGGAAAATATCTGGGGATGTTTGGCCAGCGAATCGCAAAAACTGCGGCCGGCTTCGATATCCTTACGCACTTCGACGATTACTACCTTGAGGCTCTTGTTTTCCACCTGGTCGCCCAGCACTCCCAGGGCCTGGACCGCTGGGATCCCGGCGTCGATCATCGTGGCCAACTGCCGGGAAAAAATCACCAGGTCGTCAAGCTTGACCTTTTTGCCGGAGGAACCGCCGCCGCCGAAAACCTTCTTTTTCGACTGCTTCAGGGAGATAATGATCAGCTCATTCTTATGCAGGATAGCCATGGCATCGGCTTCACTGCCCGCCTCTATCTCCCCGGCAACCGAGCGGCCCGACCTGTCTTTGGCTACATATGCAAAAGCGCTCATAGCTTATTGACGACCTTTAAGAAGACCTTTACGATTTGCGGGTCAAATTGGGTCCCGGAAAACTTCTTTATCTCGGCAACCGCCTGCTCTTTAGTCAGCGGCGTCTTGCGGTAAGAACGCGCCGAGGTCATTGCCTCGTAGGCATCGGCCAGGTGGATGATCCGCGCCCCCAGCGTAATCTCCTCCCCCTTTAAACCCGAAGGATACCCTGTGCCGTCGAAATGTTCGTGATGTTGTTGGATTAAGTCTATCACGGCATGTAAAAAAGTCAAGGGCTGCAGGATCTTAACCGCGGTCTGAGGGTGCTCCTTCATCAGCTTCCATTCCTCTTCATTAAGCGCCGCCGGCTTAACCAGGATATTATCCTGGATACCGATCTTGCCCAGGTCATGCAACTCGCAGGCCTCCCTGATGATCTCGATATCCTTTGCCGATAAATTCAGCTCTTCGGCGATAGCTACGGCATACTTGGCGACATTCTGGGAATGGCTGTGCGTGTAATGGTCTCGGGCGTCGATTGCCTGGGCCAGGGTCTTGATCGTGCGCATATAGGTGGAACGCAGGTCCTCATAGAGGCGGGTCAGGTTCTTTGTCGATTCCTCGATGCGTTTGGCCAGAAAGGTATTCTGTTTCTGCAGGGCGGAATTCTGCTCTTTGAGCCCGTCGTAGAGTTTACGATGGGTAAAGGCCAAAGCGTGCAATTCCGCCCCTTTTTTTACCAGGAAGCTCAATCTTTCCTCGTTGATCGGAATGGTAATGGTGTCATACACCCCTATCCTGGGGATCTTGGCCGCGATCTCGGGATCCTCTCTTTCCAGCAAACCGATAATAATCGCTTCCGGATCGATTTTTTTGAGGTTCTTGACCAGTTCTTCCGTATGGGGATTCTCCGTCTCCATCTTCAGGATCACCAGGTCAAAATTCTGCTCCTTCATCGCCTCGGTGGCGGCCATGGCGTCAAATTCCACGGAGACACTGCACCCCTGTTCCCCCACCAGTATCTCCCGGATATAATTAGATATTTCATCATTATCACTGACCAGCAAGATGTTTGGAGCTGCCATCGACTATTCCTCCGTTGTCACTCTTAGCGCTTCTTCCAGCGTGGTCGATCCTTCTTTCACCTTTAAGAAGGCATCGTCGCGCAGGGTCTTCATCCCGCGCTTCTCTACGGCGTATTGCTTTATCTCGTCAATCGACTTCCTGCGCATGATCATCTGGCGCATAGTATCGTCGATCATGATAACTTCCAGTATGGCGATCCGGCCGTAGAAACCGGTATTATTACAATAACTGCATCCTTCGGCGGTATAAAAAACCGCTTTTTCCTTAAAGCCGATCTTCTCCAGGAATTCCTTAGGGACCTCTGCGGGCTTGCGGCACTTCAGGCAGACCTTGCGGCAAAGCCGCTGCGCGCAGAGCATGATCAAGCTGGAAGCGACCAGGAATGGTTCAACCCCCATGTCGATCAACCGGCTGACGCTGGAGATCGCGTCATTGGTATGCAGCGTAGAAAGCACCAATTGTCCGGTAAGCGAGGCCTTTACCGCGATATCGGCAGTCTCCGAATCACGGATCTCTCCGATCAGGATGACATCCGGGCTCTGGCGCAGCAAGGCGCGCAGGCCCGAAGCAAAGTCAAAACCGATCTCCGGCCTGACCTGCAGCTGGGTGATCCCTTCGATCTGGTACTCCACCGGGTCCTCGACGGTAATAATATTGCGTTCCGGGGTATTCAGCTGATTTAACACCGAATACAGGGTAGTCGATTTTCCGGAACCGGTCGGGCCGGTTACCAGGATCATCCCGAAAGGCTTGGCTACCGCCTCCTTGAATACCGTCTTCGGCTGGTCGGAAAAACCCAATTGCTCCAGGCCGATAGAAAGGTTCGACTTATCCAGAAGGCGCAGGACGAACTTCTGCCCAAAGGTCGTCGGCAGCGCAGAAACCCGGAAATCCACTTCCTTGCCCTCGAACCTGACCTTGAACCTGCCGTCCTGGGGCAGACGGCTCTCCGTGATGTCCAGGTTAGAGATGATTTTTACCCTGGCCAGGACCGCATTCTGGTTGCTCTTGGGTAATTTAAAGATATCGTGCAGGGAACCGTCAATCCGGTAACGGATCCTCAAGCAGTCATATTCAGGCTCGATATGTATGTCGGACGCCCTTTTCTTCAGGGCCTGGGTCAGCATCAGTTCCACGATCTTGATGATCGGGGGCTTTTCGCTTTCCGAGATGGCGCTGGAAAGCTCGATCTCTTCCGACCTTAAAAGTTCGACGTCCTCCTTCTCGAGCGGAGACCTGCCGCTGTCCTCATCGAGGATCTGCTGCATATCGTCGGAACCTTTGTGATACTGGTTTTCGATGGCCCGGACAATTTCATCATGCGG
>JAQUQA010000029.1 GCA_028716305.1 Candidatus Omnitrophota bacterium
CGTTCGGCGTTCGGCGTGAGGCGTTCGGCGTAAAAGCTTTTCACTTTAAACTTAAACTTTGCGCTTTATGCTTTGCGCTTTACGCTTACTTCCCCATCCCAACTCTCTGCCCTACCTGAAAAACCTTGCCTTCGGTCTGGATTGAAGGGGCAATGATGATCTCCACATAATGCATCTCTCTAAGATTAGAAGCACCCAATGACCCCATAGATGTCTTCAGGGCGCCCATCAGGTTCTGGGAACCGTCATCTACCCTGGCCGGCCCAAAGAGTATCTCTTTTAAACTGCCTGTGGTGCCCACGTAGATCCGCGTCCCTCTGGGAAGATTAACGTGGGAAGTAGCCATCCCCCAATGGTAACCCCTGCCCGGAGCCTCTATGGCGCGGGCAAAGCTTGAACCGATCATTACCGAATCGGCCCCCGCGGCAATCGCCTTACAGATATCCCCGCCGCGATTCATCCCGCCATCGGTAATTATCGAAACGTATTTCCCGGTCTTCTTGAAATAAAAATCCCGGGCCGCTGCGGCATCTACCGTAGCGGTTACCTGCGGCACGCCTATGCCCAGCACCCCGCGCGTAGTGCAGGCCGCTCCCGGGCCGACACCGATCAGCAGGCCGGAAGCGCCGATCTCCATTAAGGCCAGGGTCATCTCGTAAGTTACGCAGTTGCCGATAACCACCGGAACCTTGTGTGTCTTACAGAATTTCTCCAGGTCCAGCCCCTTATAACTTTTAGAAAGATGCTTAGTGGAGGTTACCGTAGACTGCACGACAAAAATATCTACTCCCGCGGAAATCGCGATCCTGGCAAATCTCTCGGCATTGGCCGGAATACAACTTACCGCGGCAGTGCCGTGCTTTTCTTTGATCTGCCGGATACGCTTGGCAATCAGTTTTTCTTTTACCGGAGTAGTATAAATGGATTGCATGATCTCAGTCGCCTCTTGCGCAGAAGCGGTAGAGATCTTCTCCAGCACGCTATCGGGATTTTCATAACGCGTCTGGACCCCGTCCAGATTGAGCACGGCTATCCCGCCCATCTTGGACATGGTCACGGCAAACTTAACATCCACCACCCCGTCCATTGCCGCGGCCAGGATGGGAATTTTAAAACGCTTTCCGGCCAGCTCAAACGAGGTATCAACATCTTCAGGATTTACCGTTTGCGCCCCCGGGACCAGCGCGACTTCATCAAAACCATAACATCTGCGGGCACGCCTGCCTATACCTATCCACTCTCCCATTGCATTTCTCCTTGCTTATAACCTATTGTTTATTATAGGGTTAAGAAAATTAAGGTTAGCCGGCTTAAAAAACTACCTAAGATAAAAATTTTACATTAATTAGTAAATCTTGTCAATGGTTTTTTCTTAAAGCTGGATTTCGAGCTATTCCACGGTTTTGTCTGCAGAAGTGACAGGGGAATCCTGGTCCGTAAAACGGATGACCCCGGATTCATCAACAAAAAAACTGCGAATACCGCTGGAACGGAAACTCTGGGGCCGCGCGGTCGCGGTAAAGGTATTGGTACTGCCGCTGAAGGTAAAATCATATCCGCTTTTTGACCCTGAACCAAGGGAAGAATCGATATAAGGAGGATAAACCGTAGCCAGGGTGCCGAGATCCGGAGGATAGGCGATATTACTGGCCCGGAACATTACCGCGGCGTCTGCCGCCGCTTTTAAGGAATTCATCGCCACGGTCTCATTGGAATTCATCCTGGCGCGCAAAAGATTGGGGATGGCGATTGCCGCCAATAAAAGGATAATTGACGTCACCAGCATGATCTCGATAAGGGTATAGGCTCTTAGTTTCATACTATCCTCTTGCCATATTTTTAATAATTATAGCATAAATTGTTGGATTACAAGAGGTTTTTAATAAAAAAGGCGGAGCTTTTAGGCTCCGCCCTTTTTACCGCTTCTTGTTGCCGTATTAATACATTCCCCCCATTCCCCCCATTCCTCCCGGAGGCATAGGCGGCATCTTCTCTTCTTTTTCCGGTTTATCGGCAATGATTGTTTCAGTGGTCAAAAGCAGAGACGCGATGCTTGATGCGTTCTGTAACGCCGAGCGGGTAACCTTTGTCGGGTCAATCACACCGGCATCGATCATATCGACATAAGCGTCCTGGCTGACATCATAGCCAACGCTGGTCTTTTCCTGCTTGATCCTCTGCACCACTACCGAACCTTCCAAGCCGGCATTGGTCGTCAACTGCCTGATCGGCTCTTCCAATGCGCGCTTTACAATATCGGCCCCGATCTTCTCGTCGCCGTCGATTTTCAGTTTGTCCAGTGACGGGATCGTGCGCAATAAACCAACGCCACCGCCGGGGATAATCCCTTCCTCGACTGCTGCGCGGGTCGCGTGTAAGGCGTCCTCGACACGGGCCTTTTTTTCTTTCATTTCCGTCTCGGTGGCGGCGCCGACATTGATCACCGCTACCCCGCCGGCCAGTTTGGCCAGGCGTTCCTGGAGTTTCTCTTTATCGTAATCAGAATCGGTATCTTCGATCTGCTTACGGATCTGCGCGATCCTGGCGTTGATGGACTGGGATTTTCCCGCGCCTTCGACAATCGTGGTATTCTCTTTGTCGACCTTGACCTTTTTGGCGCGCCCCAACTCATCGATATCGATATTCTCCAGCTTGATACCCAGGTCCTCGGTAATCGCCTTGCCGCCGGTGAGAATAGCGATATCTTCCAACATTGCCTTGCGCCTGTCTCCATAACCCGGAGCCTTTACCGCGCAGGCAACAAAGGTGCCGCGGATCTTGTTTACTACCAAAGTTGCCAATGCCTCTCCTTCAACCTCTTCGGCAACGATCAAAAGAGATTTTCCGGTGCGGGCGATTTTCTCCAGTAAAGGCAGAATGTCCTTTATCGAAGTGATCTTCTTCTCGTAGATCAGGATATAAGGATCTTCCAAAAGCACCTGCATCCTTTCGGCATCGGTAACGAAATAAGGGGAAAGGTACCCCTGGTCAAACTGCATACCCTCGACTACTTCCAGGGTGGTGGCAGTTGATTTTGCTTCCTCAACGGTAATTACCCCGTCTTTTCCGACCTTATCCATTGCCTCGGCAATCAGGTCACCGATGGCCGCGTCGCAATTTGCGGCAATCGAAGCCACCTGTGCCACTTCTTTCTTGTCCTTGATCGGAGTGGACAACTTCTTTAATTCTTCGATCACCTTTTCCACTGCCTTTTCAATACCGCGCTTCAAGGCCATGGGATTCGCGCCGGCGGTAACGTTCTTTAAGCCTTCCCGGTAGATCGCTTCTGCCAGAACGGTCGCGGTAGTCGTACCGTCTCCGGCGATATCGGAAGTCTTTTCCGCTACCTCCTTGACCATCTGGGCGCCCATGTTTTCAAAAGGATCCTCTAAATCGATTTCCTTTGCCACGCTTACACCGTCCTTGGTAATCGTGGGTGAGCCGAATTTCTTGTCGATAACCACATTGCGGCCCTTGGGCCCCAAGGTTACCTTTACGGCTCTGGCCAACTGCTCGACACCGCTTAAGATCTTGCGGCGAGCCTCATCGCTATACAACAACTGTTTTGCCATTTTTACTTCCTCCTTCGTTAATAGACAACATAAACCCTAAAACCTAAACCCTAAATCCTAAACAAACTCAAAATCCAAAATCTTAAACTCAGAACTAGTATACTTTGAATTTTGGATTTTGAGTTTTGGATTTGTTTAGAGTTCAGTGTTTGGGGTTTAGAGCTTAGGTCCATTTTATTTCATTATTGCCAGGATATCTTCTTCTCTCATGATCAACAACTCTTCGCCATCTTTGGTCGTGATCTCGTTTCCGGAATATTTGCCGTAAAGGACCTTGTCCCCGGCTTTTACTTCCAGGGCCTTAAAGGTCCCGTTATCCAGGGTCTTTCCTTTTCCCACCGCCACTACTTCGCCCTCCTGCGGCTTTTCCTTGGCGGTATCAGGCAATAGAATGCCACCCTTTGTCTTTGACTCCGCTTCCAGGGGCTTTACCAGCACCCGATCACCTAACGGTTGGATCTTCATGCTTACACCTCCCTTTTTGGTACTTAGTACAAAGTACTTAGTACACAGTTCATTGATGTGTTTTTACCTTTTTTCTTAAAGGCTTGGTTAGCACTCTTTCTCCAAGAGTGCTAATTATAAAGAAAAAAAAATCCTTGTCAAGAGTTTTTTTCGTTTTCCCGGTTATAGTAGAACCAAAGCATAGTCAGCCCCTTTAAGGTCAGCTCCGGGTCGAGTTTGTGTTTTTGCCGGCAATATCCGCTGATCAGCGCGGCGTCCCCGCCGGTAAAGATCACGGCGCTTTTATTGCCGATCTCTTGTTTTATTTTATCGATCATTTCATCAACTAGGGCGGAGATCCCGTAGACCAACCCGCTTAAAATACTGTTTTGGGTATCCCGGCCGATAAACTCTTTAGGCCGGCCCAGCTTTACCCTGGGCAATAACGCGGCGCGTTCCCCCAGGGCATCTAAAGAAATATTTAATCCGGGGAAGATCATCCCGCCGAGATACTCCTGTTGCACAGAGACCACATCAAAGGTGACCGCCGTTCCAAAATCGACCACGATCAAAGGGGCCTGATAAGTAAGCACGCCGGCAAAGGCATTAACCAGCCGGTCCTGCCCTACCTGGGCAGGCTTTCGATAGCAGTTTTTAAGCGGCACCGGGAAATCTTCTCCTGCCACCAGGATATCTCTAGCTATAAAGGAGCGCAGCGCGGATTTTAATCTCCTGGTGGCTTCCGGCACCACGCTGCAGATGATCGCCTGATCAGCCTTATATCTTGAAAAAATCCTTTTTAACTGCCTGGAATAGCTTTCTTGAGCGGTAGGAATGGCAAAGCGCTCCAAGAGGCGCTTGCCTTCTACCACCCCGAGATTGATGTTGCTATTACCTATATCTATAGCCAGAAGCATATTTCCCCTTTTCGAACGGCGTTGGTGCGTTCGGCGTTCGGCGTAAGTTCAAAAAAACTAAGCTTAAAACTTATAACTTACAACTTATAACTTACAACTGAACTTTACGTTTTGCGCTGTAGTTTTGCACTTTGCGTTTTGCATTTTGCGTTCCTATCGTTTCAGGTTATCTTTCAACTCTTTCAACTTGTCTCTAATTACCGCTGCTTTCTCGAATTGGAGGTTGCGCGCGGCCAGCTCCATCTCATATTCCAGCTCCGAGATGTATTTATTCATCTCGTATTCTTCCCGCTTTTCCCCGGTCAGCTCCATGACAAATTCATCGGCATCCTCAAGGGCGTCTATCCCCTGCCTGATCGCCTTCTGGATTGAACGCGGAGTAATCTTATTCAACCGGTTGAATTCCAGCTGGACGGCCCGGCGGCGGCTGCTTTCACTAATCGCTTTCTGCATCGAAGCGGTAACCGTGTCCGCGTACATAATTACTTTCCCGTTAAGGTTACGCGCCGCCCTGCCGGAAACCTGGATCAGGCTGGTGGCCGAACGCAAAAACCCCTCTTTATCCGCGTCCAATATGGCGACCAGGGAAACCTCCGGCAAATCCAGCCCCTCCCTGAGCAGATTGATCCCCACCAGGCAATCGAATTTCTCTTCGCGCAACTCGCGCAAGATCCTGGAACGCTCAATGGTATCAATCTCCGAATGCATATATTTTACCCTTAATTTCTTTTCTTGTAAATACGCGGTCAGGTCCTCGGCCATCCTCTTGGTCAGGGTGGTAACCAGTACCCTTTCTTTTCTTCCGGCGCGCGATTTAACTTCCCGGATCAGATCCTCGATTTGACCGGCAGTCGGCCGAATGATAATTTCCGGGTCAACCAGCCCCGTGGGCCGGATAATCTGCTCGATTATTTTTTGCTGGCTTTTCCTAACTTCAAACTCGGAAGGCGTGGCGGAAACAAAAACCGCGCGCTTGACCGTAGACTCGAACTCTTCAAATTTTAAAGGGCGGTTATCCAGGCAGGAGGGCAGACGAAAACCGTACTCCACCAGGACCTGTTTTCTGGCCCGGTCGCCCTCATACATCCCCTTGAGCTGCGGGATGGCGACATGCGACTCATCGATAACGGTGAGGAAATCCTCCGGAAAATAATCGATTAATGTGTCCGGCCGGGAACCAGGGGCCCTTCCGGAGAGATGGCGCGAATAATTCTCGATCCCCTGGCAATACCCGATCTCCCGCAGCATCTCCATATCGTATTTTGTGCGCGACTCCAGCCTCTGCGCCTCTAAAAGTTTATTTTTTCCTTTGAGAAATTTGAGCTGTTCATCCAATTCCCGGTTAATCACCTCAATAGCCGATTCCAGTTTTTCCGGGGAAACAATGAAGTGCTTTGCCGGATAGACCGCTATTTTATCCAATGCCGCCAGGGTCTCTCCGGAAACAGGGTTGATCTCGGAGAGCTTATTGATACGGTCGCCAAAAAGCTCCACCCGCAGGGCCTTTTCCAGGTAAGAGGGAAAAATCTCCAGGCAATCTCCGCGCACCCGGATCCTCCCGCGGATGAATTCATAATCGTTTCTTTCGTATTGGATCTTAAGCAAAGCCGAAACCAGCTCATCGCGGGAAAACTCCTGCCCTTTTTCCAGAAAAACCAGCATCTTACGGTAATCCTGCGGATTCCCGAGATTATAAATACAGGAAACCGAGGCGACGATCAACACGTCGGAACGGCTCATCAGAGAAGTGGTGGCGGAAAGCCGCAGGCGGTCAAGCCGGTCATTGATCGAAGAATCCTTTTCGATATAAGTATCGGTGGAAGGTATGTAGGCTTCCGGCTGGTAATAATCATAATAGCTGACGAAATACTCCACGGCGTTACGCGGGAAGAACTCCTTGAATTCCGAATAGAGCTGCGCGGCCAGGGTCTTATTATGAGAAATTACCAGTGTCGGAAGATTGATCTTCGCGATGGCATTGGCCAGGGTAAAGGTCTTTCCCGAACCGGTTACCCCGATAAGCGTCTGATACCGCCTGCCGGAAAGGATAGAAGCGGTCAATTCTTCGATCGCCCGAGGCTGGTCGCCGCAAGGCTTATAATCGCTGACTAATTGGAATTTGTCCATTTTATTGCAAGAGGATTTTTTGCAGCCTGGCGCTAATAGAGCCTACCGCGGTCTTGAAGCGGAATTCGATGGGAATGCGCCGGGGGTCGGCGGTAAAATATATGGAAAATTTGTTCTCTCCCATAATGAAATCATTCAGGCCCGAACTGGGGAAAACCCGGAACACCTCAAAACGCCCCTTCTTGCGCATCTCTTTAACAAAAGGTTTTTCCACGCTAAAAGTCGAAACCCAGTTTTTATGGTGGTAATAGATATTTACTTCATACTCCTGGCCTGCCTGCAATTCGACCTGGCGCAGGTAGTACAAGCTCGAGAGAAGGTCCTGCGTATCATCCGGGATCTTATCGGTATCGGGATTGTCCTCTGCTACCTGGGCGCGCTTAGGCGAAACCTTGTAGGAAACCGTCCCCCCTTTCGTCTTATAATCTACTTTATTCTTTTCCGGATAAAAATCGATCTGATTGAAACTCGCCTGCCCTTTTAACCGGCGTTTTTTGATAAATCTCCGGGAAACAAACAACTCTGTATCGACATAGCTATCGACTTCATATTCCAGGTCGACTATCCTCCTGAGAAAATTATTCGGCCGGGCCAAGGCATTGATATGATAACAGGGGTGCCCATCGATCTTTTCGATACCTGCCACTTTCAGGACGACTTCCCCTACGTTCAGGCCCAGCCATTCCATGCTGTATTCCAGCATTTCGCCGGTCTTTAACTCAGGGGACGGCTCTTCGATCACTATTTCTTTTTTTGGGGCTCCCGCGAAATTCTGCGCATAGGCCCCTGCCGCGGGATGCGCCAGGACAAGACAAGCCAGGAAAAAAGCTGTTTTGTTCATTGGATTAAAGGACCTCCAGGCTGATATCGATTGATTTCACGGAATGGGTCAAATCGCCGATGGAAATAATGTCCACGCCGCAAGCGGCGATTTTTTTGACGTTTTTTATCTCCACCCCCCCGGAAACCTCTAACTTCGTCCTGGGGTGATGACTGTTGAAAACCGTATTGTCCCTGATCTCAACCGCCTCTTTGATCTGGCCGACTTCCATATTATCAAGCATGATCACATCCGGCTTGAACCTTAGGGCGTGTTTAAATTCATCCAGGTTCTGCACTTCAATTTCTATCTTAAAACCTTTCGGCACGCTGGGCAGCTTGCTATAACCTTCGGTAACCTTCAGGTGGTTATCCTTGATCAGGATCATTTCATCCAGCCCCATCCGGTGATTATAACCCCCGCCCACCCTCACCGCGTATTTCTGCAACTCTCTTAATCCGGGAAAAGTCTTGCGCGTATCGGTAATCTTGGTTTTGTGCGGTTCGATCTCGGAAACATATTCCCGGGTCTTGGTGGCCACTCCGGAAAGCATGGAAAGCAGATTCAAGGCTACCCTCTCCGCCCCCAGTATACTGCGCGCGCTTCCCGCGACGGCAGCGATGATCTTGCCGCTTTTTACCTTCTGCCCGTCTTTTACTCCGGAAGAAAATTTAATATTACTGTCGGCGATCTTAAAGACCCGCTCCGCCGCCGGGAGCCCGCAGATAACACAATCCTCCTTAACAATGAACTGGGCCTTGATCTCTTTTGTTTCGGGAATCGTCAACTGGGTGGTAATATCCCCCCTGCCGATATCTTCGATCAGGGCGTGGCGGATAATACTATCCAGCTTATGCATATCCAACAGCGGCTTGTTTTCCGAAAGAAACTTTTTAGCTGATTCCATCTTTCACTCCTTTTAGTTTCCCTAAGGTCTCTGTGATCTCTTTTAGCCTGACTCTTTCCTTTTCGACTATTTCGGCGGGCGCGCGCTCGATAAAAGACTTATTGGCGAGCATTTTTTCCTTCGCCTTCAGTTCCGCCTGGGCGCCATCGATCCTGCTGTCGAGTTTTCGCTTATACTTATCAATATCGATCACTCCGGCCAAAGGAATTACCAGGTGCAGGTCTTTTAAAACGGTGACAAAATTCCCCGGCTGGTGAGCGTATTTCTCGCTGAATGTGATCTCCCCGGCTCTGGCTAAATGCCGGATATTTTCCAGATGATCCTCCAGGGCGCTGCGGCGCGCCTTATTGGCCGCGCAGATCTTTAAGGCTATCTGCTCATTGGTGCCGATCTCCAGCTCCGAACGGATATTCCGGATCGTGGTAATTAATTCAATCGCCTGCTCCATGGCCCTTTCACTTTTTTTGTCGATAATGTTCTCCTGCAGATGCGGCCACGGCTCAACCATGATACTTGTGACCTTGTCCCTTCCGGGGAGGCTACGCTTCGCTTCGCACTGACCTTGTGACTTTGTGGCCTCACTCAACTTCTGCCAGATCTCCTCGGTAATAAAGGGCATAAAAGGATGCAGCAGGCGCAGGGATTTTTCCAAAACTTTATACATCACCACCTGGTTGTTCTTTTCTTTGATCCGCGGCTTGATCAGCTCCAGGTACCAGTCGCAAAACTCATGCCAGAAAAACTTGTAAAGCAGGTTTGCCGCTTCGTTAAACTTATATTTTTCCAGGCAGGCATCGGTTTCTTTAAGCACCGAATAGAACCTGCTGAGGATCCAGCGGTTTACCGGGTCCAACTCCTCTTTTTTAAAAAATACGCAAAGATCGACCTTGATTGCCCCGGGATCCAGGTTCATCATAATAAACCGGGAGGCGTTCCAGATCTTATTGGCAAAATTCCTGCCCTGTTCGAATCTTTCCCTGGAAAGAAAAACATCCTGCCCCTGCGCGGTGATCGAGATCAGGCTGAACCTTAAGGCGTCGCAGCCGAACTCATTGATTATCTCCAGAGGATCGATCACATTACCGAGAGATTTGGACATCTTCTTGCCTTCAACGTCCCGCACCGTCCCGTGAATATAGACATCCTTAAACGGCAGCTCGCCCATAAACTCAAATCCGGCCATGATCATGCGCGCCACCCAAAAGAAGATTATTTCCGGAGCGGTCACCAGTACCGAAGTGGGATAGAAGTATTTTAGTTCTTTCTCGTGGTCCGTGGTCCGTGGTCCGTGGTCCGTAAAAGGCCAATAGAACGTGGCAAACGGCCAGAGCCATGAGGAAAACCAGGTGTCCAAGACATCTTCATCCTGATAAATATCGCCGGAACCGCAAACCGGGCACGTCTCCGGCTTTATTCTTGAGACGATCATGCCCGATTCCTCTTTTGCGCTTTGCGCTTTGCGCTTTGCGCTCAGGATTCCTGTCTCCTGACATTTTCTGCAGTAATAGACAGGAATCCTGTGCCCCCACCAGATCTGCCGGGAAATACACCAGTCCTGGATATTCTCCATCCA
>JAQUQA010000030.1 GCA_028716305.1 Candidatus Omnitrophota bacterium
TACAGATGGGCCTTTCTCGAGGAATTGAACACCGGGCATTATTTCGATTTTGAGGTCCTGATCATCTACGCCTTGAAACTGTTATTGCTGGAAAAATGGCTCCGCATCCAGGGGGCGGATAAATCACAGGTAATGGAAGGGCTTTTTAAGGAAGGCTAGTTAACCAATGGAAAATAAACCAGCAAAGAGGACGGGAACGATCACCAGGATTAACGGCAACATGGTCATGGCCGAGACCGATTCTTTTATCGTGCAGAACGAGGTGGCCTTTATCCTGCATGAAGAAGAGCGCCTGAAGTCGGAGGTTATCCGCATCAGGGGTAATCAGGCAGAGATGCAGGTCTACGAAAGCACGCAGGGGCTGAAAGTAGGGGATAAGGTAGAGTTCAGCGAGGAGCTGCTTTCCGTGGAGCTGGGCCCCGGGCTCCTGGGGCAGATCTTTGACGGGGTTCAGAACCCCCTTCCTCAGATTGCCAAAGAATGCGGTTATTTTTTAAAACGGGGCGTCTATCTCAAGGCCCTCTCAGACGATATTAAATGGGATTTCTCTCCTTCGGCGAAGAAAGGCGATATCCTGCTTGCCGGGCAGAGCATAGGTTTTGTCCCGGAAAACATATTCCAGCACCGGATCATGGTCCCTTTTTCTTTTTCCGGGCCGCAGGAGATCATCAGTATCGCCGGGCAGGGAAAATACAGCCCTAAAGAACCAGTGGCGGTGTTGAAAGATAAAGAAGGCAGGCAGAGAGAGTGTTTTCTTACCCAGTTCTGGCCGGTGAAGGTGCCGATCAGTGCTTACGCGGAGAAGTTAAAACCTGCTCAGCCCATGGTCACCAAGATGCGCTTGATCGACTCGCTCTTTCCGGTTTCTCTGGGGGGGACTTATTGTATTCCCGGGCCCTTTGGCGCCGGAAAGACCGTTTTACAGCAGTTGGTCAGCAGGCATGCGGAGGTGGACATTGTGATTATTGCCGCCTGCGGAGAGCGCGCCGGAGAGGTCGTGGAAACCCTCAAGACTTTTCCGGAGATCATTGACCCGCGGACCTCAAGGCCATTAAGCGAAAGAACGGTAATTATCTGCAATACCAGTTCCATGCCGGTGGCGGCAAGGGAATCCAGTGTATACACAGCGGTGACCATCGCGGAATATTACCGGCAGATGGGGTTAGATGTTTTATTGCTGGCAGATTCCACTTCGCGCTGGGCTCAGGCAATGCGTGAAATGTCCGGGCGGCTGGAAGAGATCCCCGGTGAAGAGGCGTTTCCCGCTTATCTGGAATCGCGGATCGCCTCGTTCTACGAACGGGCGGGCAGGGTGCGTCTTTATGACGGGAGCTTTGCTTCGGTAACTATTGGAGGAGCGGTGAGCCCTGCCGGAGGAAATTTTGAGGAACCGGTGACCCAGGCTACCCTGAAGGTAGTCGGGGCCTTTCATGGGCTTTCCCGTGAACGTTCGGATGCCCGGCGCTATCCGGCAATCGATCCGTTGATCAGCTGGAGCAAATACTCCAGCTTCATCGATGAAAAAAAGATCAGCCGCGGCCATGAAATCTTGCGCCGCAGCCACGATGTCGGGCAGATGATGAAGGTGATCGGCGAAGAAGGCACGTCGCTGGCCGATTATACGGATTATTTAAAAGGAGACTTTTTTGATTTTGTCTATCTGCAGCAGAATGCTTTCGATAAGGTGGATGAAGCAACTTCCCAAGAAAGGCAAAAGTATACCTATGATTTTATCTACGAAATTTTAGAAGGGGAGTTTGCCTTTGCGGATAAAGAGGAGGCGCTGGGTTTCTTCCACAGGCTGCGTCAGGCCTTTCGGGGGTGGAACTCGCAGGCCTGGAAAACCCCGGAGTTCAGTAAAACCGAAGAAGAGATCCGCTCCAGCGTAAAGGATAAAATCAGCCGAAAAGAGGAAGGCGTTAATGTATAAAGTATATACTAATATCGTGCAGATCGCCGGAGACGTGATTACCGTCGAAGCCGAGGGTGTCGGTTACAGCGATATCGCCCAGGTTTTCGTCCGCTCCGGGTTATCTTTGGCGCAGGTAATCCGCATTGACGGAAAGCGGGTATCCCTGCAGGTTTTTTCCGGCAGCCGCGGTATTTCCACCGGGGACAAGGTCAGGTTTCTCGGGCATCCGATGCGCGTTGCCTCAGGAGATAATCTTCTGGGCAGGATCTTTAACGGCAGCGGCGATGCCCTCGATAAAGGGCCGGCGCTTACGGAAAACTTAGTCGATATCGGCGGGCCTTCGGTAAATCCGGTACGCAGGATCATCCCCAGCAGGATGATCCGGACCGGTATCCCGATGATCGATGTATTCAACTCGCTGGTAGTCTCGCAGAAACTGCCGATTTTCTCCATTGCCGGAGAGCCTTATAATGACCTCTTGGCCAGGATCGCCATTCAGGCACAGGTGGATGTGATCATCTTGGGCGGCATGGGTCTAAAATATGATGATTACCTGTTCTTTCGCGATACCCTGGAAGAAAGCGGATCGCTTTCTCGCTGCATCTTTTTTGTGCATACAGCCGCCGACCCGATCGTCGAATGCCTGTTGGTGCCGGATATTAGCCTGGCGGTAGCGGAGCAGTTTGCCCTGGCGGGGAAAAATGTGCTGGTATTGCTTTCCGATATGACCAACTTTTGCGATGCCTTGAAAGAGATTTCCATTACTATGGAACAGGTTCCCTCCAACCGGGGATACCCCGGAGACCTTTACAGCCAGCTGGCCTGCAGGTATGAGAAAGCGGTGGATTTTGATAACGCCGGTTCGATTACGACATTAGCAGTCACTACCATGCCCGGAGACGATGTGACCCATCCGGTGCCGGATAACACCGGTTATATTACCGAAGGACAGTTTTACCTGAAGAACGGTGTGATCGAGCCGTTTGGTTCTTTGAGCCGCTTAAAGCAGCAGGTTAACGGCAAGACCCGTTCGGATCACCGCACGATCATGGATACGATGATCCAGTTGTTTGCCAGTTACCGGGAAACAGTCGAGAAACGGTCAATGGGTTTTCAAATGAGCTCTTGGGATAAGAAGCTCCTGATGTATGGGGAGCGTTTCGAAAAAGAGATGATGTCGTTAAAGGTCAATATCCCCCTGGAAAAGGCGCTGGATTTGGGGTGGCAGATACTTTCCGGATGCTTCAATCCGGAAGAGACAGGGATCAAGAAATCGATAATTGAAGAATACTGGCCGAAAAAAGATTAAGGGATTTTAAGGAATGTCATAGCGTTATGGCCAAGATCAAGTTTACCAAGGGGGAGTTAAAAAGGCAGCGTGACGCCTTGCGGCAGTATCAAAGGTATCTGCCGACCCTGCAGCTTAAGAAACAGCAGCTGCAGATGGAGATCCTGCGCCAGGTTTCTCTGCTGGAAGAAAGAAGGCATGCCCTTCAGGCAAAAACAAGATCTGTTCTGGAGTGGAGCGGTTTATTGGGGGAAATTAATTTTGACCTGCGGGCGTATCTTCTGCCGCGCCAGGTGATCAAAGACAAAAAAAATATCGCCGGAGTGGATTTACCGGTTTTTAGCCGGCTGGAGTTCGCGGATACGGATTATGATCTATTCCTTACGCCGCTCTGGCTGGACCGGGGGATTGAGTTTTTACGCGAGATCGCCGGGTTGCGCGCCGAGATCGCGGTGATTGAGCAGGGGGTGGGGATCTTAAGGCAGGAGTTGCGGGTTGCCACGCAAAGGGTGAATCTCTTTGAAAAAGTCAAGATCCCCCAGGCCGAGGAAGGCATCCGTTTGATCAAGATCTACCTGGGGGACCAGATGACCAACGCCGTAGGCAGAAGCAAGATTGCCAAGAAAAAAATCGAGAATTTGCTGCTGGAAGAGGTTGCGGTATGATCGTCCCGATGAAAAAATTATTCCTGCTGCTTTTGGAGAAAGATGCCGATGAGGCGCTGCGGGCCCTGCGAACGCTCGGGGTAGTGCACGTGGAAAATAGCCGGCCCCCCAAAGGCGAAGAGATAAACTTGCTCTCTGAGCGGATCACCCTGATCGATAAGGCGATCGAAATAATCAGCGATCCGGAGTTCCGCGCCGCGGCCGCCCCGGAAAAAGAGCTCGGCGGCTGGGAGCCTGTCGCGCTCCACATTGTCGACCGCAAGAAACATCTTGATCATTTGGCGGAATTTTCCCTGGGCCTGAAGGTAAAGATCAGCCAGTGGGAAGAGTGGGGTGATTTTAATCCCGGGGACGTGCAACTGTTAAGGGAGAAGAATGTCGGGATGCGTTTTTATCGTATTCCGGCGGGAGATTTCAAAAAAATTCCCGATGGATTACTGGTCCAGGAGATCTCCCGGGTCAAAGGGGTAGTCAACTGTATTATTATCTCTGGAGAGACGCCTGCGGTCCCTTTTAAGGAGCTGGAATTGCCCAAATCAAGCCTGGGGCAGATGCGCCAGCGGCTACAGGAGGATTTAAAGATAGCTGAGGGGATCAAGAACGAACTTAAGTCATTATCGGGGTATTTATCCGGTTTGAGGCGGCAGAGGTCTCTTTTGGAAAAAGACCGGGAGTTCCTTGAGGTTTTAAAGGGCATGGGTCAGGAGGGGTCGTTAACTTACCTGACCGGTTACGTGCCTTTTGATAAAGTTGAGTTGGTAAAAAGCGCGGCAACGGCAAACCGTTGGGGGATCAAAGTCGGCGATCCCGGAGAAGACGATCGCGTGCCTACCCTGCTGCGTAATCCGCGCTGGGTTTCGATTATCGCTCCGATGTTCGAATTGATCCAGGTTGCCCCGGGGTACCGGGAGCTCGACATCAGCCTGCTGTTTCTATTCTTTCTTTCGCTCTTTTTCGGTATCCTGATCGGTGATGCCGGCTATGGTCTGGTTTATCTCTTGGTAACGCTGTTTTTTCACCGTAAGCTCAGATCAAAAGTAAAAAATAAATCAATTTTTCTTTTAAGTTACATTTTTAGTTCTTGCGCGATCATCTGGGGGGTGCTTTCCGCCACTTTTTTCGGGGCAGACTGGCTGCCGCGATGGATCCATCCTTTAGTGCCTGCCTTACGCGACCCCAAAGACGTGCAGATGCTTTGTTTTTTTATCGGAGCTTTTCATTTGAGCCTGGGGCACGCCTGGAGGGCGGTAAAAAAAGCGCCTGATTTACGGTTCTTGACCGAGATCGGCTGGATGATGATCCTTTGGGGGGCCTTCTTTTTGGCAAGGACCCTGGTTTTGGGGGATGCCTTTCCGTTTTTTGGAAAATGGCTTTTTACTCTCGGAGGGGTAGTGGTGGTATTCTTTACCGCTCCGGCAAAGAACATCTTAAAGAGCGTCGGGCCGGGAATCGGTAATCTATTATTGAACCTGGTGAACAATTTTACGGATGTGGTTTCTTATATCCGCCTTTTTGCCGTCGGTTTGGCCACGGTAGCGGTTGCCGATGCCTTTAATAATATGGCCGCGACCGTGGGGTTCAATAATATCCTGACGGCAATAGTTGCGCTGCTGATCATCCTGGTCGGGCATACCTTGAACTTGATCCTTGGGCCGATGTCGGTTCTGGTGCACGGGGTAAGGTTGAACGTCCTGGAGTTCTGCAGCCATGTGGATGTCAAGTGGAGCGGTTTTAATTACAGCCCGCTGCGGGAAGAAAAAGCGGTAAAATAATAATTAAAAAAGGAGTAAACAGATGGAAGCCTCGGGAGTTGTACAGTTTAAAGACCTGGGATTGGCCGCGGTATTGGTATTTGCCGCTATTGGTTCGGCCATCGGCACGGGGATAGCCGGGATGGCGGCAATCGGCGCCTGGAAAAAGGCCTTTATGCAGAATAAGGCCGCGTCGTTTCTTTTAGTTGCCTTTGCCGGAGCGCCCCTGACACAGACCATTTACGGGATGGTGGTGATGAACTCCATGACCGACCTGGTGATCAAGGGGGTTTATCTTTGGAGTATCGGGATCTTCTGCGGGATCGGCATCGGATTCTCCGCGGTGATGCAGGGTAAGGCAGCGGCAGTTGCCTGCGATGCGCTGGGGGAAACCGGTAAGGGGTTCGGTAACTATATTGCCGTAATCGGCATTGTGGAAACAGTGGCGCTTTTTGTCATGGCCTTTTCCATGATGCTCTTGGGGAAATTGGCCGCTTGATTTTAACGGGCGATTAGCTCAGCTGGTTAGAGCGTCTGACTTACATTCAGAAGGTCAGGGGTTCAAGTCCTCTATCGCCCATTTAGATTATTAAAACCGGTTAAAAAAGTATTGCAAATAAACGGTTTTTAGCTTAAAATTAGTTTCGCGCAATTTCTGGGGTCGTAGTGTAGCCCGGTTTAACACGTCGCCCTGTCACGGCGAAGATCGCGAGTTCAAATCTCGTCGACCCCGTTAAAATTTAATGAAGCCACAACTTAGCGGCTCTTTTTATTATATGGCCATGGAGCTAAGTTGTTGGCGGGATAATTAGCAGTTCCTCAATAGCCGCAAGAACAACTTGCGGCTTTTTTTTGATCCCCCTCTGTAGGATCGGCGGTCGCAAGGTAGGTATTAATTGACAAACTAGAAGTCGGATGGTATATTTCTATTAATGAATTAAGATTCATTTTATGAGTAATAATTTTAAAGAGAGGCTGGAGATGGCCGCACTAAGCAGAAAAGAAAGAGACAGGCGCCTGCGCCGGGATGATATTCTTCGGGCCGCGGAGCATATTTTTGCGATTAAAGGGTATCATAAGGCGAGCATCCAGGACATTGCCAAAGAGGCGCAATACGCGGTGGGAACGGTATACCTGTACTTTAAGGATAAAGAGGCGCTATACATTACTTTATTCGAAGAAAAGGCCCAGGGTTTATTTCTCTGGGTAAGGGATAAAGTTTCCCAGGCCCCCGGGAGCAAGGAAAAGATCAGGGTCCTGATCGAAGAGCAGCTTTCTTATTTTGAGAGTAACGGGGATTTTTTCAAGATTTACTTTTCCGAGAGGGTTAACTACCGCTGGATAATCAAAGACAGGATATCCCAAAAAACAGCAGAGCGGTTTTTGCGCCATATCGATTACATTGCCTCTTTGATGAAGGCCGCCCAGGAAGAGGGGGTCATCAGGAGCGATATATCCGCGAAGAGAACGGCACATGTTTTGGCCTCGATGATAAACGCGACGATCTTCCCCTGGCTCAGGCAGGAAGCCGGAAAAGGAGCTCCCGCTGCCAGGTCCGGCGGAAACGGCAAAAGCCTGAAGGAGATGTCGGGTTTTATTTTGGATTTGTTTTTTAATGGAGTGAAGGCAAGATGATGAAACTGTTTAAAAGCGCCACAGCCGTTTTCTTGATAAATCTACTGGCCGTGGGGAACATCTCTTTCGCCGCCGAGAGTAAAAAAGAAACAGGACGGGAATCCGAAAGGGACCAGGCGATAGATAAAGCCGTTTTTATGGCCTCGGCAGCGCAGGAGAGGGTGTTAAAGATCGGGCTGGTGGATTGCATGCTTTACGCCCTGAAGAACAATTCCGAAATTCTTATTCAGCGTATCGAGCCCAAGCTGAAACTTGACGACGTAAAAATAGCCAAGGCCGATTTTGAACCGACGCTTAATACCGAATACTCGGTAAAGGACAAAAGCGAGGTTTCCTCCAGCATCCTGCAGGGCGCGGACGTCTATAATTCGCAGGAGATGAGATTGGACGCCGACGTTTCGGGAAAGCTTGTCACCGGCACCGAATACAAGATGGAATTCTTGAACCAAAGGTATAAAAGCGATTCGGTGTATCAGATCTACGATCCTTATTATACGGTAGAGCCGAAGATCACTATTACTCAGCCGCTTTTAAGGGGGTTTGGGATAATGGTCAATAAGGCGGATATCATCGTTGCGCAGAATGACCGGATGCAATCCGTGGCGTCCTTTAAAAATACCGTTATGGACGTGATCAGCAAGGCAAAAACAGCCTACTACGATTATGTCTATAATCTGGAAGCCGACGCTATCGCCAGGCTGTCTTTGGAAAGGGCGCAAAACCTTTTAGAGATAAATAAAGCCCGCTATCAGAAAGGGTTGATCAGTTCGGTCGATTTATTGGAGACAGAGGCTGCCGCGGCGCAAAGGGAAAAGGCCGTGCTCGCCGCGGATACCTTGCTTAAAAGGGCGGAAGACGAACTTAAGCTGGTAACCAATTTAGTGGATGACCCGGAGGTCTGGAACGCCAGGATCGAATTGATTGACCGTCCGGAATTTAATGTCACGCAGGTGGAGCTGCTGCAATGCCTCAAGGATGCCTTTGCCTACAGGCCGGATTACTACTCGGCTAAAATAGATCTGCAAAGCCGGGATATTAAGATTATCAGCGCCAAAAACGCGCTTCTGCCAACCGTTGATCTTACGGGCAGCTTTGGTTTGAACGGTTTGGATAAAAGTTACCAGGATGCCCTGGGAAAGGTCAACTCCGACTATACCGATTGGGAGGCCGGGGTGAAATTCAGCATTCCCTGGGGCACAGGAGACCGGGCGAAGTATGACCAGAGGAAATTAGAAAAAGGCCAGGCACTGCTTTTATTTAAAAGGCTGGAGCAGAATATCATCCTGGAGGTCAGGGACAGGGTAAGGCTGGTTAAGGCCCGTAAGCAGCACGTAGACGTGGCCAAGCTTTCCAAGGAAAAAGAGACGCAAAATTACGAAGCGCAGCAGGATCGTTACGCAGCAGGGCAGGTTTCCACCCATGACATGTTGGACTATCAGGATAAGCTGGCACAGGCCGAACTTGATTATATCAACGCGCTGGTCGAATACAATATCGCATTGATCGACCTGGATAAATCACAGGGCTTGACCTTGGCGAAGAACGATATAAAATTAGAGGAGTAAAGATGAAAAACAAAATCAATGCAGGTTTACCTATATATATGCTCATCGGCCTGGGGGCATTCCTGTTCTTCGCGGTTGCCGGATGCGGCTCTGCCGCAAAAAACGCTTCCGAAGGAGAAACTACCGCGATCCCGGTTAAGGTCATGCGGGTAGAGCTAAAGAATATACAGAATACCCTGGATTACGTAGGCGACATCAAGGCGGAGGACGAGGCCCTGGTATATCCCAAGGTCAGCGGCAAGATCATCGAAAAGCTGAAAAATGAGGGGGACCACGTCGCTAAAGGCGATGTGATCGCATACATCGACCGTGATGAAGTCGGTTTTAAATTCGAAAAGGCCCCCGTGGAAAGCCCGATGAGTGGGATTATCGGCAGGGTTTACGTGGATATCGGAACGCAGGTTTCTACCCAGACGCCGGTGGCCTTGGCCATACATATGGATAACGTAAAGATAGATCTGGATATACCCGAACAATATCTGCCGATGATCTCTCTTGGCCAAACCGCGGAGATTTTTGTGCAGGCGTACCCCGCGGATAAGTTCTTCGGCAAGGTTTCCCGGATCAGCCCGGTGCTGGATCTGGAGACGCGCACCGCGCCCATCGAGATCATCATTCCCAACCCCAAACATTCCTTGAAATCCGGAATGTTCGCTCAGGTAAAATTGGCGATTGAAGAGCGCCAGAATACTCCGGTGATCATCAAAGAGGCAATCCTGGGCAAGACGCCCAGGAATTATGTTTACACAGTTAAAGGTAATACCGCGCAGCAGAAGGCTATCAAATCGGGTATCCGCCAGGGGGCTTATTACGAGATCCTGGAAGGATTAAAAGAGGGCGATCTGGTGGTGGTAGTAGGCCAGCAGCGGCTTTTTGACGGAGCCCTTGTCGAGATCGAACGGGAAGGCGGTTCGAAGGCAGCAACCAAAGGAGACAGCTTAAAATGAATTTACCGGAATTTGGCGTAAAAAGGCCGGTTACCAATATAATGATCTTTTCGGCGATTATTATCCTGGCGCTATACAGCCTGACTCG
>JAQUQA010000031.1 GCA_028716305.1 Candidatus Omnitrophota bacterium
GCGCGCGACGATCATTTCCCTGATCGGCTCGCTCACCGGCATAACTTCATAAATCCCGGTCCTGCCGCGGTACCCGGTAAAACGGCATTCTTCGCAACCCTTACCCTCAAAAATTTCTATCTTTGCCGGGTCAACCTTGATATCGCCCTTAATCCGGGAAATTATTTCTTCCGGAGATTTCACGGGGACCTTGCATTTGGGACAGATTACCCTGACCAGACGCTGGGCGATCAGGCATTCCAGAGAGCTGGAAACCAGAAACGGCTCGATCTCCATATCCAGGAGCCTGGTCACCGCCCCTGCCGCGTCGTTTGTGTGCAAGGTGGAAAGGACCAGATGCCCGGTCAAGGCCGCCCGGATGGCGATTTCCGCCGTCTCATAATCCCTGACCTCTCCGACCATCATCACATCCGGGTCGTGCCGCAGCATGTGCCTCAAGGCATTGGCAAAATTAAATCCGATCTGGGGGACGACCTGAACCTGGTTTACGCCCCGCAACTGGTACTCGATGGGATCCTCGATAGTAATAATTTTTATCCCGCTGGAATTAATCTTGGCTAAACAGGCATAGAGGGTAGTGGACTTTCCGGAACCAGTCGGGCCGGTCACAAAGACGATCCCATGCGGCCTCTTGATCACCCCTTCGAGGATCTTCAGGTCTTCCGGGAGCAACCCCAGTTTTTCTAATTCCAGGAAAAAGCGCGAACTCAATATCCTGATATGTACCGCCTCTCCGAAAGCCGTGGGAAGAATCGATACGCGCAGGTCTAACTCCTGGTCCTGGACCTTGATCTTGATCCTGCCGTCCTGGGGGAGCCGGTGCTCCGCGATATCCAGGCTGGCCATGATCTTGATCCGGGAAACGATGGCCGCCTGGAAATATTTGATCGTATCGGGGATATTTATATCGTAAAGTACTCCGTCAATCCGGTAACGCGTACGCAATTCATTGGCAAAAGGTTCCAGATGGATATCCGTGGCCCTGTCTTTGATCCCTTCGGAGAGGATCTGGTTCACAAATTTAATGATCGAGGCATCTTCCGCCAGGACCTCCAGGTCCTCGACCTTCTGCCGGGAGACCTGCAGGTCCCCGACGGTGGACTTCTGGGCCACGATATCTTCCAGCGTCTCTGCCCCCAGGCCATAGTATTTACGGATGCTCGCCTGGATCTCCGGTTCGCTTGCCAGGACCGCCTTGACCTCCAGCCCCAATAAAAGCTTAATGTCGTCTACGGTGCGGATATCCAAAGGGTCGGCCATGGCAATGGTCAGGATATTGTTTTTAAAATCCAGGGGGATAATCCGGTAATGGCTGGCAAATTTAGCGGGAACCTTCTGGATAACCAGCGGGTCGATATCAACATCCTTTAGCTTTACGTAGGAGATATTAAGCTGGCGGGAGAGAACGTCAAAAATCTTGAATTCCGGGGCATAGCCGAGCTTGGCCAGAGTGGTACAGATCAACTCTCCGGTTTTCTTTTGCTCGCGCAGGCCGGTTTCCAGCTGTTCGGCACTGATCACGCCTTCGTCCACAAGTAATTGCCCGATAAGGATATCGTCTCTTCTCATGATTGGCTTCTCGTCTATAATTTAAATTATATTGTAATATATTGAAATGTAAAGCAGTTTAAGCAAAAGGCCCCGGGGATCATCCCGGGGCCGCAGTTATTCGCTTATCTGATAATTCTTTAGCCGCTTGCCGGGCTATATTCAGAAAGCCGCTTTATCCGCTTGAGCATATTCGGATGTGTGCTTAAAAGTTCCAGCATCCGGTCGCTAAAATTCAAGCCTACCTTCCTGTTTTTCAGCTGCAGCAATTCAAGGGGATCGACACTGCCGTCCTTATTCAGGTCAAGGCCGCTCAGATCACGTATCTCGCTGGATGCCCGCGAAGGGTCATTGACGAAAAAGGCCTTAAGCCCCTCAACCTCCTTGAGAGACCCCTTGCTCATGCGCGCCGATCCGTAGACCAGCTTGTAAAGACTGGAGGCCAAATTAGCGGGCGAGTTCCCCAGCTCAATCGAGCCTTTATCGGCAAAATACTCGCGGATCCGCGAGGCATAAAGCACCAGGAGATTGGTGATAAAATAAAAAAGGAACGCGGCCATCCCGATCAAAACGGTATTACCTCCCCGGTTATCCCGGCTGCGCGAGAAAAAGAGAAAATGCCAGGCGATCCGGTACATGATCATGGGAATCACCGAAAGTATGGTAATCGTCAGGACGTCACGGTTCTTTAAATGGCTTAACTCATGCCCCAGCACTGCCTTTAGCTCGCCGTCGTCCAGCAGTTTTAATATCCCCTCGGTAACACAGACCCTTCCGTCTTTTAGCCCCCTGCCAAAGGCAAAGGCATTGGGCAAGGCGATCTGAGCAACGCAAACTCTCGGCATCGGGATATTGGCGCGTCGGCTCAACCCCTCCACCATCTGAAAAAGGCGTGGATAATCCTCTTTTTTTACGTATTTAACGCGCATGCTCCATTCTACGATCTTGGGCCCGATCAAAAACTGTATCAACATCATCAGCGCGGCCAAGACAACATAGAAAGTAAACCCGCTGACCTGCAGGAATTGCGTGCCGATAATGGTAATGATCGCGTAGATAAAACTGAAAAGCACCGCTACAAGCAGCCACATCCTGAATCTTAACCAGATCATAAAAACCACCTCCGCTGGATAATTAATCTTTAAAATTATAGCGCAACCGTTCAATTTAATCAAGCTAATCCGCAAAAACCTAAGGGATTATACCTTAGGGCCCGGGGGCCGCGGGTATTAGGCATTTATCTTGATTTATATTAAGGAAATATGGTATTATCCTTTATGTCTGGAGGTAAGGCTGATAATTCTTCAGAAATGCCTGTAAATTCTTAAATGGAAGGACCTCCTGAAGCGTTAGATGAAATAAGCAAAAATATGATTTCCAAATATTGTTGTGGAATTCTTTCCCGGGCCAAGAAAATATTAAAAGAGAACGATTTTTTATTTGTCACGCTACCAAATCTAAAAGAAAACATTATTCATATCTTCAACATACTCTTTGGATATTCGCTGGCAAGAAAAAAGTTCTATGAAAAACTTGGCTATGATCTGGATCTAAGGAATCCTAAAAGTTTTAACCAAAAGGCCGTTTGGAAAAAAATTAACGACAGAAACCCTCTTTTAGCCGTTACTGCCGATAAATACCGGGTAAGAGACTATATAAAAGAAACCCTGGGGGAAGAACAGGCGAAAGAAATCCTTATTCCTCTTTTGTATGTAACCGATAATCCGGAAACCATCCCTTTCGATAGATTACCGAATGAATATGTCATCAAACCCAATCATGCCTCTCAAAGGGTCATAATTGTCCAAAATAATAATTACAATAAAGAAGAAATTATTAAAAAATGCGCAAGGTGGCTAAAAACCCCCTATGGCCTGGCGGATAATGAATGGGCTTACCAGAAAATACCGAGAAAAATTATTATTGAAGAATTACTAAGGGATGAATCGGGAAATGTCCCGACGGAATTTAAGTTTCTCATGTTCCACGGCAAGTGCAGGTTGGTCCGCGTCTTAACAGATCAGCTAAGCGGCCTGTTAGTCAACCATTATACGGCTGATTTTGAGCCGGTGATGATCGATTACGGTTACTATAAGAGAGCTGCTTCGTTTTTAGAAAAACCTTCTAATTACGGCCAAATGATAAAGTTGGCGGAAAAATTATCGGCAAATTTCGATTTTCTCCGGGTCGATCTTTACTCGACAGGCAAAAGAATTTATTTCGGCGAATTAACTCATTATTCAGGATCCGGCTTGTTAAAATATGAACCGAGATCCTTTGATTTTGAACTGGGCAGTTACTGGAACTTAAGTTGATGCCGAATGAATAAACACTTCTTCAATCATGAAAATAGATTTCAATAAACTCGGACAGGATCAGCTGGATAACCTTAAATCCGCCCTGGCCGCCTACGAAAATAAGAACCCGGTCTCCAGCGAAAGCCCTGCTGTCCTCTACATAGTGCTCACCCAGAACTGCATCGGCCATTGTGCTTTTTGTAAAGGCAAGGATTACGTTTACGACCCGCAGCACAATATGAGCCGGGAGATCATAGAGGCGATCCTGAAAAATTACGCGCCGCACGCGGTGATGATCGACCTGCGCGGCCAGGGAGAAAGCCTGATGCTTCCCGATTTCGAAGAGCATCTGGCGAGATTTTCCCAATGGGGGGCAAAATTACAGCTTTATACCACTCTTGGCTGCGGAACGAAGAAAACCCTGCAGAGCCTGGTGGATCATGACGTATTCATCTCCTTAAGCCTCGACTTCGCGGAAAAAAAACTTTACGAATCCCTGCGACCGGGAATTAATTTTGATACGGTAATGGATAACCTGGGATTCGTTTGCTCGGAGATTGAAAAAAAATGGGGAACCCTGAAAGGCAAAATCCGCATCGCCCTGATCCCGCTTCAGGGGAAAAATCTCGATCAGGCAGAAAAGATATTCGGGATTGCCGAACGTTTTCATATCCCGGATATACGCATTGGGCCGCTGCACTCTTCTGCCAATGACCCCAACCTGTTAAAATTCCACAGGAGGCAAGTTTTATCTACATTGCGCAAGTGCCTGGAGCTTTCCCGAAAACTTAAAATCGATTTACAATTCGCCAGTTCCCCCCTTAAGAGCCTCCTGATCAAAGAAAAAACCTTTGACTGCTGCTGTCATCCCTGGCTGTTTGCCTTCATTAACTACAAGGGTGATATTATGGTCTGCGACCATTTAATCGCCCCTGCCCAGAATAGATACCGTATCGGCAACGTAAAGGATGATAAAAAGCTCGCCTGGAACGGCCCACTGGCCCAACAACAACGCCTGGCACATATTAAAAAAAGCAGAGACCTGCTCTCCCCCTGCCTGAATTGCTATAAGAATCTTTTTCGCTATGCCGATCACGAACATGAAATTGACCCGCGCTTTAAGAAGTGGCTGGTTACTGCGGATGAAATGGAAGGTTGTCTGCGTTCCTCTAAAGGGATTTTCGGATTATTCAGGCTGATGAGCTAAAAACAGATAAGCTGCTTTTTATCCGCTTAAATATCTTCCTGCCCCAAGAGAGGCAAAAAAACAAACCTCTGAACACGCAAGACACCAGCGAAATAAGAAAATTCCCCTCTTCATTTCTTAGTAAAAAATAATATTTTACGGCAAAATGCATCAATGGCTTATTGGCTTTCCATTTCCAGCAGCCGTTGGCCGCAAGCTCAATGTCGGAATCAGGCGAATAATTGAACTTGGATAATATGCGGGCCCGGATATCATATTGCCGATGGATGAATTTACCGTGCCAGAGGTGAAAAATAACCCCTGGGACATAATAAACGCTTCTTTGCACATCTTCGTTTACACCTTTAGCCCAACGCTGCTGGTCCCGGACCAGCGGTTTTCCATAAGAAAATCCGTTAAAAAAACGCTCGGTACTGTCGAAAAAAGCCGAGGCCATTAAAAAATCGGCGCCCCCCATGATAGACCTGTCATAAAATCCATGCCGCTCAAAGATAGAACGACGGGCGGCCCAGGCATAACCGGTATGCCCCTGCTGAATAAATGAACCTTGCAGTTGATTTCTGCCAAAATTTGCCACGCTATAGGCTACCCCGTAGATTTTATGCCCCTCGGAATCGCCTAACGGCAGACGCGAAATATCCACCTTTTCCGCGTTTTGATTTTTAGAAAGCCTAACCACGTATGAAAAAAGCTGGGCAATATTATAAACCTGCAGCAGATTAGCCGCCTCTGAGACCCAAAGATTATTGGAGAATATAATATCCGCATCCAGCCAGGCAATTTTATCGCAATCAGGCGGCAGGTTTTTCAAGGCGATATTTAAAAGCCGTTCTTTCTGCCAAAGCACGTCTTCCGCACGCAATTGTATCAACTTGTCGGCATCGTCAAGGTTAAGCTGGAAATCGCTCTTTCCTTCCACCAGTTCCACGCACAAAAGCCTTAATCCCTGCTGCTTGGTCCCTTGCCGGAACCGTCTGTAATTCTTAAGCTTATTTTTGTAACGGAATGGATTTATAAAGGTGGTAATCCCCCAGAACTCACCCGGAAGATACGCCGGAAATTTAGGAGGGCTATGTTCGTTTGACTGCGCGGTTGCTTCGCTCATTTAATCAAATCAGCGGTTATCTTGAAACGAAGTATCGAATCTTCTGCCTGTTCAGCCGCCTGCTTATCCGTCTTGCTCTGCCCCAGCTTTTCTATATTGACATAGACATACTGGTAAACCCTACCCTTATACCCGTCGGTCTTAAAATGCACCTTAAGCACGGTACTTTCTCCGGGAGCCAATTCTTTCCTGGTGATTTTAGAGGCCGTACAGCTGCAGGATGTCACGATCTCCTTGATCCGTATCGGATTCTCTTGCCGATTAGAGATAATAAAATCATGCTCCAGGAGGCTCCCTTCTTTTACCCGCCCGAAATCCCAGGAATACTCGTCGTTTCGGGGATTTTCCCCTGTAGGAACGGCAGGGTCGGATGAAAAAACCCGGCTCGGCGAGAGCGCGGCCAAGAAAATCCACGCTGCGAAAAATTTTACCATCAACCGTTCCAAATCAGCAGTCCTCCTAACCCAAAAAAGAGCACGGCCATCAGGATTTTTACGAAAATAAGCCGTTTCTTAAAATACCCGGAGAATTTCTCGGATGTTGTGCCAAAAACGGCAAAGAGAAATATTACCAAAAGCGGCAGGATAAACATCAAATTATAAAGGACCAAATACCACAATGCCCGTAATTTCAGGGACGAGGTCTTCAGGATATATCCGATCGTCGGCAGATAAGTCTGCCCCGTGCAAACCGCCTCCAAGAGAGAAATCAGAAAACCGCAGGCAAAAGCGCTGATGATCAGGCGCACAAGGCCGCGCTTATCTCCGGGGCCTTGCGGGCTCCTGGGTTTACGGTAATGGCTGCCGATGACCGCCTGAATTCGGTTTTTTATGCTGCGCGGCAGCTGCAGGATCAGGTCTTGCGTGGAACCGGTTTTTCTAAATTTCCCGATATCGTAAACCGCGCAAAATCCTAGAAAAATACTGAAGAACCCGATCAGGTAGTTGACGGCCCGGGAAACCGCCCAGAACCCTTTTAGCGTGTAGAGAAAACCGAATAATCCGACACCAAGCAATATGTATACGACCAGGACCGCCAGGATAAAAGACAGCCCGATAACAATCAGCTCCTTTTTTTTGTAGCCTTCAACGGCCAAAAAAGACATAAAAAATACGATTACCGTAAAGGCGCAAGGGTTGATCCCATCAATCAACCCGGCGCCGGCAATCAGCAACGGATTGAATTCCTTAAACCGTGACAATAGATCAGCCTGCGGCAGATCCGGATCTTGCGGGGGATCGCTCCCCAAAGAAGCCCTGACCATCTCGGTCAACGAATTCAAATCGGCTTTGTTTCCGTAGAGAAACCGACCTTCGCTGTAAAAAACCGGCAGGACAATCTCCATCTGAGAATCATATTTGTGCTGCAGACCTAAAAGCAATCCGAAGTTCTGGGGTTCATCCAGATTTTTATACTCGATGGAAAGTTGATTCTGGAATTTTTTCTGAAGCTGTGGGATCGCCTCTTTTTTCATCTTCAGGCATTTCTGGCAGTGCGGAGAATAAAAAACCGTCAGCTTTAACTGACGGGTGGCGGCAAAAGTTAATCCGCAGAATAATAACAAAAAAGCGAAAAGCCCGATAAATACGCTTCTTTTTCTCTTCATGGATAATTAATATATCATACCAACCGGTTGTTTCAAGAATAAATTGACAATTTTTTCTATTTATAATAGACTAAACCTATGCCCGGACCTAAAGTTACCCTGCAAAACAGGATCACCTCGCTTTTGATCGCTTCCGCTGTCCTTTTTATCGGCGTCTTTACCTTTATCCAGATCAATAATCAAGTCACCCGCATGGTGCACTATAACTCCTACCGGGCAAACTCTTCAACCCTGATCTCGAAAAATAACCTAGAAGCGGTAATCCGGCAGACTGAAGGCGCTGACGCGGTCGGTTACCTACAGGCCAGTCTCGACGAGTTGAAAAACGCGCAGCTGATCAATGAAGCCGAGGTATACGACCGGGAGGGTAAGATCGTTGCCGCCAGCGATCAGAGAATGGTCGGGGAATATGCCCGATACCGCGACCTGAGCCGGATCGAAACACTCCGGGAGGCGCAGGATCAAGACACCCCTTTTCTCTCCGAGATGGACAAAAGAAAGAAAGAGCTGAATACCTACCTCGCCCTGAAAAGAACCTCCGGGGACCAGGCGGTTTATTTTGTGAAACTCTCCTATTCGCTGGGAAGCCTGCATCAGGCGTTAATTGAAGTTTATAAACCGGTGACCATTACCGCGGTGCTGATCATCCTTTTAAACATTCTTTTCGGTTTCCTGCTTTCCAAGACAATCGTCGGGCCGATCAAAACACTCAACGAGGTGACAAAGATCATTGCCGAAGGAGACCTGAGTATCCGCACAGAGATCAGGACCGATGACGAACTAGAGGAACTGGGAGAAACCTTCAACCATATGACCGAACAATTGGTCAAGATGAAGGAAAAAGCGGAGAACGCCAACCCTCTGACCAAGCTCCCCGGAAACCTGGTCATTGCCGAAGAGGTGGAAAAAAGGATCCGCGCCAATAAACAATTTACGGTCATTTATTGTGACCTGGATAACTTTAAGGCCTTTAACGACAAATACGGGATTGCCAGCGGCGACGAAGCGATCAAATTAACCGCCCAGATCTTCAAGGAGGCGGTCGAAAAACGAGGCAGCCCGGAAGACTTCATCGGACATGAAGGCGGCGATGACTTCCTGCTTTTGACCGAGGTAGATAAGGCCCAGGAGATTGCCGATTACATTACCCAGGAATTCAATAAACGGGTGAGGCCCTTCTACAGCCAGGAGGATTTAGACCGCGGATTTATCATTGCCAAAAGCAGGGATAATGTGGAGAAGCAGTTTCCGATCATGACCATATCGCTCGCCGGTGTCACTAACCAGCACCGCAAGATCAACAGCTACGCGGAAGTAACCAATATTGCCGCGGAGGTAAAGAAAAAAGCAAAGGCGATCGGAGGAAGCACCTTTGTCATGGACAAGAGAACTTCCTGATCTTAAAGCAGATTCTTGAAGAATATCTGGAATATCTGGCCGGCCTGGGAATAGAAAGCCGGCCTTTTTATGATCTCCAGGATCAGCTTTCCGTGATTCTCGAAATCCCCGATCCGCTCAATTAGCGACTTCTGGGATTTCAGGATCTTGAATATCTTCTTTAATTCTTCGCTGCTGATCCGGCTGTATATGTCCTTGACCTTAAGCCCAATCTTGATCTCAAAGGCCAGCTCTTTTTTCCAGAGCCTGTCGTATTCGCTAAGCCTGTTTTTCCTGATACAGTCGGCGAGAATGGTAGCCGCTTTTATACCAAAATATATCCCCCCGTAGCTTAAAGGTTTTAACTGACACGCGGCGTCACCGACCAGGGCGACATTATCTTTGACCGTCTGCTCACAAATACCTAAAGCAACCACCCCTCCGAATCTCTCGATAATTTTTCCGCCGATCCCGGCCTCTTTGAGGAAATACTGCAGATCGCGATAGGGGTTCTGGGAAATAGTACCCACCCGGATGATGTTGTTCCCTTCGGGCACAACCCAGAAAAAAGAGGGGTTCTTCAAAAATACCTCCACCAGGTCGCTGTATCTGGGCTTGGTTTCGATCCTCAGCTGAAAGCCTTTGAAAAAATGCATGTCATTACCGGGATTCAGGATCCTCCTTAAGGCGGAATTAACCC
>JAQUQA010000032.1 GCA_028716305.1 Candidatus Omnitrophota bacterium
CCGGTAAGATTAAGGCTCTCTGTCCCGCGGGCAGCGGACTTTCCCTGGACCTGCTTAGGAAGAAAATTTGAGGCCTCTTGTCCGGCCATGTCTTCAGGCACGGGCAAAACAACCTGCTCCCTGGCAGACGTATAGAAATACGCGGCAAAAATAGCGATAATCAAGACTAATATCAGCACCCAGATCTTTTTTTTCATCTTCTCCTCCTGTATAAAGTATGGCACATAAATAAAGGCCTGTCAAGGAAAGAAAAACAACGTATTTATTTGAAAATATTATGGTTATGTCAATATTCCTTTTGCCGGGATATCCTTTTCCAGCCTCTGTTTAAGCCTTTTCCCAAGAGGAATTAATTTCTTGCTTCCGATCTCCCACTTCGCCTTAAAAGTGATCAAGAAAGAGATGATCACCAGGAGCAGGTCAAGGAAAAAACCCCGGTTACGAACATACCAGAGATCATATTTTAATTTTTCGCGAAAATCCAGGTATGCGCTGCCAAAGATCTGGGCGATACCGGTAAGCCCCGGAACAACCTCCAGCCTGCGGTTAAAATCAGGGAACTCTTGGGTGAATTCCCGCATTAACTCCGGCCTCTCCGGACGCGGCCCGACAAAACTCATGTCTCCCCTGGCGATGCTGATCAATTGCGGCAGTTCATCCATGGCAGTGGCCCTTAAAATCCTCCCGATCGGGGTAACCCGGGGGTCCCCCTCTTTGGCCCATACCGCCCCGGTTTCCTTCTCGGCATCCCTGACCATCGAACGGAATTTCATGATCCGGAAAATCTTTCCACCCTTACCTACCCTCTCCTGCAAATAAAATACCGGGCCGCCATCGGTTATTTTTATCCCCCAGATTATGACCAGCCATAGAGGAAAAGAAAAGAGCAGCCCTAAATACGAAAAAACCAGATCAAATATCCTTTTTGCCATTATCACACTCTCTCAAAACAAAGGGTTAAATTCCGCGAGCTGTTCCCCGGAGAAGTAGGCGGCGATCCTTTCAGAGGCCTTTCCGTCACCGTAAGGATTTACCGCCCTGGCCATCCGGTTATACTCTCCTGCATCTTCCAGCAGCTGCTTTGCCTGCCGCATGATATTTTCACTGGAAGTACCGGCCAATTTAACCGTTCCCGCCTCCACCGCTTCCGGCCTTTCAGTCAAGTTCCTTAACACTAATACCGGTTTACCCAGGGCCGGAGCTTCCTCCTGGATCCCGCCGGAATCCGTCAGGACCAGATAGGAACGCTTCATCAGATTTACCGTTTCTAAATACCCCAGCGGCCCGGTAAGTTTTACGTTTGCCGTAGTAGAGAGGATCCGCTGCGCCGTATCCCAGACCCGGGGATTCAGATGAACGGCATAAACAATACCGAGGGTCTCCTGATTTTGTTCAGCCAGGCCTTTTAAGGCCCTGCAGATATTCTCCAAAGGTTCCCCGAAATTTTCCCTGCGGTGCGCCGTGACAAAAATTATTTTCCTGCGGGGATCGCCTAAGAAAGGAATCTGCAGGCCGGCGGCGTCAAAGGGCAAAGAAGCCGCCCAGATCAAAGCGTCAATCACCGGATTACCGCTTAAATATACCTGCCGCCCGGGCACCCCCTCCTCAAGCAGGTTCTGCCGGGCCTTGCGTGTAGGCGCGAAATGCAAATCGGCGACCACGGCGGCAACCTTGCGATTTACCTCTTCGGGGAAAGGCTGCGTTTTGTCGCGGGTGCGTAACCCCGCTTCCACATGGGCAATTTTTATCTTACGATAGAACCCACAGAGCGCGCTGGCGGCGACAGTCGTAGTATCGCCCTGCACCAATAGCCACTGCGGCTCTTCTTTTATTAAAACAGGTTCCAGTTTTTCAAAAACCTGAGAGGCCACCCGGGAAGGAGTCTGATTATCCGACATGATATTAAGGTCGTAATCGGGGACAATCTCAAATAAATTCAGAACCTGATCCAGCATCTGCCGGTGCTGCGCGGTAACACAGACCTTAACCGCCCCGGGATCCTTCTTTTTAAGTTCCCGGATTACCGGGGCCAGTTTTATGGCTTCCGGTCTGGTGCCAAAAACAACGATAATTTTATCCATTCCGCCTCTTTCGCTGTAACAAAGCTATTTGTTAAAGACCTCGCGCACCGCCGAAGAAACCCCCGGGCCGAAACTGGCCGATTTCTCGATCAATTCCCAATTTTCCCTGAACCATTTAATCGTATTGGAGATCCCTTCCCGAAAATCGGTTTTCGGCTCATAGCCAAACATACCTCTGGCCTTATCCGTAGAGGCGAGCAGCCGCTGTTTGGTATCCCATTTCCGACGCTGGGCAAATTTAACCCCTGCTTTATTCCCGATCATCTCATTGACCATGTTGGCCAGATCGATGATCTTTATTTCTCTCCCCGAGGCCAGGTTGACCGCCTCTGAAACCGCCTGATCGCATGAAGCGGCACGCAAAAGGCCATCAATCAGGTCGCCGACATAAGTGAAATCCCTGGTTTCCTCCCCGCTGCCGGTTATCGGCAAAGGCAGCCCTTTCATTGCCCAATAGATGAAATTCGGGATGACATTACGGTACTGCCCCGGAACCTCTCCCGGGCCATAAGAATTAAAGAACCTGGTTTTTACGGTTTTTAACCCGTAGTGGTGGTAGAAGAAATTACAGTAGAGCTCACCCAGCATCTTTGTGATCTGATAAGGGGTGGTCAGGTCCAGGGAGACGAATTCCTCTTTTAAAGGCAAAGGCGAATTGCCGTAAATTGAACATCCGGAAGAGGCGTAGATAAACTTCTCCACGCCGGATAAACGGGAATACTCCAGTGTTTTCAACGTCCCCATGCCGTTGACCATAATGTCTTTCTCGGGATAATCCACCGAATTTTGATTGGCGAAGAAAGCCGCCAAATGAAAAACGATCTGCGGGCCTTCCGAGAATACACGTTTCAGAGAGATATCGTCGGTAACGCTGCCTTGCGCGAAAATAACATTGCCGGAAGAAGGAATGTTCCATTCATAGGAGGCGCAGAGGTCATCGAGGATAACCACCAATTTTGCCCCTGAACGCGAAAGCGCCCCTACCAGGTTCGCGCCGATCGCCCCGGCCCCTCCGGTTACCAAGATGCGCTTATTTTCGTAATACTTTAGATAATCGTTTGCCATATCTTCTCCAGTTTTTGTTGTCTCGTTATCTCGTTGACTTGTGATCTCGAGAATCTTTTACGAGAAAACGAGAGAACGAGTAAACGAGTAAACGAAATTACAATAATCCTTTTTTAATCAGTCCCTCTTTTATCGAAGTAAAGGAAAAATCCCCAAGCAGCCTGCGGATCTTGTTTTCCGCGCACTTTAACCCGATATATTGCCTGATCCGGTAATCCCAGCGGATGTTCTTTATCCGTGGCTGCAGATAATCGATCTCCCAGGGGTGAAAGTAAAAGACATAACTGCCGCGCCTGCTTAAGACCCGCCTGATCCCCCATTTAAATACCGGATAAGGTATGCCGCGCAGGTACCCCCCGGTCCAGGGCAGACTGATCTTAAAAAAATCCAGGGTCGAAAGAGAGACTTCATAAAAGCCTTTCTTAAGTTCCCAGACCCTTTGGTTATTTTTATTAGTGATTTTACCATAACGATCGTGGTAAGTCACCGGAAAAAAACTGGAGTCGTAGCGAAACCCCTCCTCGATCAATATGTCGATGGCCCAGTCGGCGATAGAAAAGACCGGGGCGCGGTAACCGATTACCGCCTCACCGACACAATCCTCCAGCCTGCGCTTGGAACTCCTGATATCCTCGCGGAACTGCCCTGCCTCCTGGCGATAGACCAGCTCATGGGCGATCCCGTGGCTGGCCACCTCATGCCCTCTTCTGTGAATTTCACGGATCAGCCCCGGCGCCTTCTCGATGATCAACCCGACCACAAAAAAAGTCGCTTTTATCCGATAAAGGTCAAGTATATCCAATAGCTTACGCGTGTTTGCTTCGACACGCAGCGGCATACCCGCCCAGTCCTCTTTTTTGATCGCGGGCTTCAAGTTTTCAACCTGAAACCAGTCCTCGACATCAACCGTAAAAAATATAAGCTCATTCTTCATCTTAGGCGAAATTCTCTTTCCTTCTTGTTAAAAAGCGCGGCCGCGGAGGAAAGCAGGTATGCCAATGCCGGACCGGGATCCTTAAAAGAGATAACCTCATCCCGCAGGTTCTTCCCGAAAAACCAGAAAAAATTCGGCTTTGCCCGGAACCTCTCCGGAGACTTAAAGAACCAGAATATATCGCTGAAGAGATACCGCAGATAAATATCTTTCTTGTAAATCAGGGTATCGGGCAATTCTTCCCCCCTGGCTAATTTATAAAGCAAAAAAGGAAAATCCACTCCGGCAAGCATGCATATTTTTATGCTCCTGGTGATCCGGGGATTTATCTCCATCAACTTGGGGATATTGTCCCGCGGATCAAGAATAAAATCACAGTCGCCTAAACCTACCCAGCCGATCTGCTTCAGGATCCTGACGGCATAATCCAGGATATCCTGGCGTTCAACCGTACAATTGACCGTGCTTGACCCGCCGGTCGGCGGATAATAACGCGGCTTATTGTAGAGACACCAGGCCTTCACCTTAAGAGAGCCATCCAGTAAGACCTCTGCTTTATACTGCATACCGCTATGCGGGATATACTCCTGGACATGGCAGGGCCCGTAAATTGAACTCACCCGCTGGTAAGCCTCCAGTAACTCTCCTGCGCTGGAGGGGTATTCTATCCCCCGCGCTCCGTTACTGCTGTTTGGCTTGATCACTACCGGGTATTCGACCTGACGGCTGATCTGGTCGATACCGGTCTCCTCGGGGAAATAACTCCGGGGGACAGGTACGCCGGATGCAGCCGCTAATTTCATGGTTACGCTCTTATCGCGGCATTTCATATAAGTAGCGAAGTCGGGAGTCGGGATCTTCGAATATCTCTCGATCTCCTTTTTATGTTTACACAAGATAAAAGACGGCTGTTCTCCGGCGACAAAAACCGCTTCGAACCTCTGCCGGCTGATGATCTCAATGATCCTTGCCAGAAAAGCCTCTTCCCCCAACGCCCAGGAAGGATAAAGGAACCTGCGTGAGACAAACCGGGAAAAAAACCCCACGCAGACCCGCTTATGGCTGGCGGCGCAAACCTCCATCCCCTGCCTGGCCAGTGATTCGATGATACAAAGGCTGGGATTCTCTTCCGCCCCGACGACTAATACTCTTCTATTTTCCATATCGTGGTATTACCATCCTCGTTCTTTACGGCCACGCCGGTGGCCGCCAGATAATCGGCCGGAGCAACACCCGCGGGCAGGGATATGTTTCCGAATTGAAAATATTTCGGATGCATACGGTCTTTTTCCCAGGCGATTAATTTCTCCCAGCAGGTGCCGTCTCGGCTCCCGAAGATGCAGGCGTGGTCATGATAAACCTCTCCCGGCTCCGCGGCCGTGGAAAAAAACAAGCCGGCTCCGGATTGGGCGCTGTACATGCTGGGCCCCGGCAAAAGACAAACTTCTTTTTTTAATCCACTCTTTTTCTCCAAAAGATAGATCCGGTTCTGTTCGCAGGGAGTGTCCGTGGCATAAAGAATAAAGTCTTTTTGGATGATCAAGGCAGCGGCCCTGTTTTGCTGGCCGCCTTCCAAGACAATCTCCAGCTTCTTCCAGTCAAGCGAGGCCTTGATTATCTTTGATTCCGCGTCCCGGTCACCGGTCAGGACCCAGAAGCAATCCGCAAAGGCATCGTAAAAAATATTGTGTACGTGCCGCACGCCCTTCCCGGGGAAGGCATAAACAACCTGCCAGTTTTTTCCCTGGTCCAGGGAACCATAAATGCGCACTTCCCGACGGGAGGGATTATCAAAATACTCCCCCCAATAAACCGCTCCCTGCGGAGTTACCGCCAGCCCCAAGGGCCTGGTTCCCCTGCGCACCTTAAAAACACTCCTGAATTCCCGTTGGCCGGGTTCCAGGAGAATGATATTCTTTGCGGCAACCGCGATCATGCCGGAACCGGGGAGGAATTTCAGGCTATGTATCCCCAGACGCAAGAGCCTTAAAAAAATACGGTTCGCCGCGCAAGCATTATTCCAGCGGCCAGGATCGAAGAAAGCCACCTCTTCCGAATGCTGGTGATTGATACCCGGTCCGATCAAGAGCAAACGCAGCAGCCGATAGCCTCTACTCCCGTATAAATAATCACCCTGCCAGGCCAAGGCCCGAAAACCTTTCAGGCGCGCGGCCTCAACTATTTTTATTTTTTTGTCCGGCAATCTCGATCAACCTCTTTTCCAGCGCCAGGCAGATTTTCTCTTTGTCAAAATTATCGAGAACATAGCGGCGCGCTTTTTTTGCCATTTCCTGCCTTTCCCGGCTGTTATCTATCAGTTCGATTATGGCCCGGGAAATTCCTTCAATATCACCCGGACGAACCACCCTGCCCCCGCCGCTTTCCAGCGCCACCTGCGCGGCCTCACCCTCAGCGGCAATCAGCAATGGCTTCTCCATGCTTAAATAGGCCAGGATCTTGGCCGGGATCGTGCCTTTACGGTGCTCTGCGGGAACAAGGGTCGCAAACAAGATGTCCGCCGCGGAAAGAAAACAGGGAATCCTCGCGGTCTCCTGAAAAGGAACAAAGCTAAGATTGGAAAGCCCCGCTTCTTGGGCCGTTTGCATAAGCCGTTCTTTTTCCGGGCCGTCGCCGACCAGGACAAAGATTATCTCGGGCCGTGTTTTAAGCCTTTTCGCCAGGTCAATCACGATCTGAAGCCCCTGGGCCATACCGATATACCCCGCATACATGACGATGGATTTTTCCTGCCAGCCGAATTCGTTTTTTAAAGCCGAGGCCTCATCCGGAGGCCTCAAGGAGAATTCTTTGGTAGAGACCCAAAGCGGGCTGATCCCTGTTTTTGCCTCGGGGACCCCCTTATCCAGAACCTGGCGCATCATTGTCCGTGAATAAAAAAATAGGTGATCCGTTTTACGGTAAACAAATTTCTCGAACCAAAAAGCGGCTCTTTTAATAAAATTGTTTTTAATCACCCCCAGGGCTATCGGGGCCTGGGGCCAGAGGTCGTTGATCTCGGCAGCCAGGGGGACGCGGAAAATTAATTTCAGTATCCAACCGGAAAACCCCGTAAATAACGGAGGAGAATAGTAATAAATAAGGTCCGGCCTTCCGGAGCGCAAACCCCCAAAAACAGCCGATAACATAAAGCTCAGATGATTCAACATCCTTTTAAAGAATTTTCTTCTTTCGCCGCTGGGGTACAAGGCCACCCTGATCAGGTTGACCCCGTTTAAGGCCTCGCGCCGGCAAAGCCTCAGCTTATAACCGGGATAGATCCGGCCGTATGGATAATTGGGGAACCCGGTAACCACGGATACCGTATGCCCTCTGGCGGCGAGAAATTCCGCCAGCTCCCGCATCTTAAGCGCGGCGCTGCCCGGTTCCGGGTAATAATACTGGGTTAAAAGCAAAAATTTCATTTATTTTGCTCCCCTATCTCGATCGGGCAACCTTGCTCTAATGACCTTTGCGCGGCAAAAACCGTGCGCATAACATGAAAATAATCTTCTCTGGGCACCGGGGCGGCCCCGCCGGAGGCAACCGCCTTAAAAAGCAGCTCCATCTCCTTTTTGTGGCCGCGGTCGATGGAAATAAAATTACTCAAAGATTCTTTCTTTCCCTGAAAAATATATTCGGCTTTTCTAAAATTATCGATTACCCCCACAGAACCGCCGCCGAAGATCTCAATTCGTTCGCGCGGGTATATTTTGTCTCCTGAGGCAAGATAGATGATCGAGGCGATCGAGCCGTTCGCGAATTTAATGCTGACCGAGAAATTATCGGTCTGTTGATAACGGCAAGAGTCGAGTTTTTGCGTGAATACCTTTACCGCGTAAGAACCGCAAAAATATTGCGCCAGATCAATAAAATGGCTCGCCTCCCCGATCAGCCTGCCGCCCCCCTCCCGGGGATTATGCAGCCAGCTCTGGGCCGGAATAAAACCGGCATTAACCGTGCAATGCACGCTTAAGGGTTCGTTAATAAATCTGAATTTTTCCTTTAACCATGTGGCAAAAGGAGAAAACCTGCGATTAAAACCAACCATGAGAATTTTTCGCGCATGCGCGGCCGAGGCTTCGATAACCGCATCAAGCTGGTTATCGTTGATGCAAAGCGGCTTCTCCACAAATACGTGCTTTCCCGCGCTGATCGCCTCAACGGTAAAAGGGCCGTGCGAATCATGCCTGGTCATGATCATGACCAGGCTTATCCCGGGATCGCGGATGACCTCCTGATAATCCGTGGTAAAACGCGCGAAACCGAACTTCCTGGCGGCGTGCCGGGCGCTTGCCCCGCCGGCGGTGGCGACTGTTTTTAATTTTACGTTCTTGAAAGTTTTAACGATCGGTAAAAGCGTCTGACTGGCATAAAGCCCGGCCCCGATCACCCCGATCATCGGCTGATCCCTTAAAGAGGACTTGCTTTCCTCTTTTCTCTCCCGCGTATCCGCGCCGGACGGCAAGCACTCCCTGCCGGGCTGATCGGGATATTTTATCAATACTCCGATATAAGGCTCTTTCCCTTTTAAGAGCAGGTCATACGCCTGGAGGGCACGGCTGATCTCGAACCTGTGCGTGATCAAACCGGATAGCTTTATCGCCCCCGTAGATAGACAGGAGAGAAAATCCGTAAAATTCGTTTGCGCTACCGACGGACAAGCCGATACGCAATCTTGCGGCCCCCAGGCCTTTGAAACCACCAGCTCAAGTTCCTTATCAAAAAATAATCTTCGCGGAATATCCAGCCCTACCAGGCCACAGGCCACTATCCTGGCCCTCTCCCGGCAGATCTGCGCGGCCAATTCAATCGGTTGGTTGGTTTTATCCGCCGCCATTATGATCACCGCATCCGCACCCGCGGGGGCGAACTCACCGAGTGTCCGGCCCGGCAGACCGATCATCCCAGCGTCTGCGCCGTTTTTCAGGGCCAGAGAAACTTTTTCATCATTGATATCAATCGCGGCTACCTGCACGCCCAGCGCCTTTAGCGCCTGGACGGTGATCTGCCCCAATAGACCCAGACCGATCACGGCTACCTTGTCTGTCTTATTAAGGTTTGCCAGCCTGATCGCTTCCATGACGATCCCACCGATCCCGATAAAACTGGCACTTTCTAAATCAACATTGTCGGGGATCTTCACGCAAAGCGCCCGCGGGACAACTATCTCTTCCGCGTGCGAGGCAAAACCGCTGCCCGCGCAAGCCACCCTGTCTCCTTTTTTAATACCCTCTACTCCGGCAGAATCAACTACTATCCCGGCAGAAGAATACCCCAGGGCAACAGGGGTATCCAGCCTGGCAAAAGCCGCCTTCAGGGCCTCGAAGATCCCGTCTGTCCGCGCCTTCAAGATAACCTGCCTGGTCAAATCCGGCCTGGCTAGGGCCTTGTTTAAAATGCTCTTTTTTGCCAACTCCAGCATCGTCTTCTCGGTGCCCCCGGACAAAACAGAAAAGGCGTTGCGGACCAGAAGGCAATTATTTTTTAAGGCCGGCCTGGGGACATCGGCCAGCTCCAGCTTTCCGTTTTTATAATTTTGGATAATTTGTTTCATCCTTTTTCCTTTCAGTATATTAATAATAACCGTAAATTCTAAATCCTAAGCACTAAATCCTAAACAAATCCTAATGCTCTAATGACAAAATGTCCAAAACAAAGATCCTTATAAGTTCGTGTTTTGGTCATTTGAATTTTGTTCATTTGAGCATTGTTTAGGATTTAGGGTTTAGAATTTAGGGTT
>JAQUQA010000033.1:0-2974 GCA_028716305.1 Candidatus Omnitrophota bacterium
TATGTTCCGATCTTGACCGGATCGATGATCCGTTTCAAAGTAGCCACGGCTGAAAGCACCGCCAGATAACTGGTTTTCGGGTTATCCGGATGCAACAGGTTTTCCGTGCGCGTTACCAGCCGGGCAGCCTCCGACTCTATTACCACCTCGTGGATGTTCCTGGTGGCCGCGGGCGAAGCAATAATCCTGACCCGCGTTCTTTCCACGCCGATTCCGGCAATGCTCAATAATCCCGCGACATTGATATTCTGCGGAAAAAACTTAACCGCGTCTTTTGCCCTGCCGTCAAAGACCACCCTGTCCCTATTGATCCCCTCCAGGTTGATCCCCTTCTCTCGGATATAACCTACGCCCTTAAAGGACCGGGGGTGTTTATAGGTAGTCAACACTACGCTTTTTATCTTTTTGATCCCGGCGGCCTTTAGCCCGTCGATTCCGCAGACCGCTCCGCTGGGGATATAAAGCGCGGACCCGTGTTTGGCGGCCAAAGAGGCTAACTCCTTTATCTTTGCCGCTATCCCGCCCACGCTCATCACCATCACCTGCCTGCCGGCCAGCAGGCTTTTCCGGGCAACTTCCCAAGAGGCCGCGGCGGAGGCCGATTCGATAACCAGCTCCGAGCGGCTGATCAACTCACTAAGCTTCTTTACCGCGATCAAACGCGCCGGAGAAAACCTGCGGGAAAGCTTAAAGGATTTTTCCGGATCGATATCGTATAAGGCGCATAATTTCGCCTGCCGGGAAAATTCCCGCAGGATCGCTTCTGCCAATGAACTGCCGATTGCCCCGCAGCCGACAATCCCGATCTTTAACCGCTTCATCTAATCTCTGCCTTCCTTAATTATGCCGCTATCAAGTTATCGATCAGGCGGGTCCGGCCGAAAAACACCGCCGCCAAGATCAAACAGCCGGAAGAAACTTTTTTCAAAGGCCGCAATGTCTTTCCATCGACAACCGCGATATAATCAATTTTAGCGTTTTTCTTTCTCAAGATCAGCTTGCGCATCCGGTTGATCAATACCCGGGAATCCTGCTGGCCGCTTTGCATAAGGACCTTGGCCAGCTTCAGCGCTTCCGGCAATACCCGGGCATCCTGCCTCTCCCGGGAGGAGAGGTAAATATTGCGCGAGCTCATTGCCAATCCATCTTTCTCCCGCACAATCGGCATCACCCTGATCTTTACCGGAATATTCAAATCACGAACCATCTGCCTGATGATCACCGTCTGTTGGGCGTCTTTTTGTCCGAAATAGGCGGTATCCGCGGAAACGATATTAAAAAGCTTACTGACTACCGTGGCTACGCCCTGAAAATGTCCGGGGCGCGAGCTGCCGCATAATAAATCGCTTAACCCCTTGACCAGAACAGCGGTCTTAAAATCCTCCGGGTAAATTTCATCTGCCGGCGGGGAAAAAACAAAATCTACTTTTTCATCCCGGCAGAGACGTTTATCCCGGCTGAAGGCGCGCGGATATTTCTTAAAATCCTCTTTCGGTCCGAACTGCAGCGGATTGACGAAAATACTTACCACTACCAAGTCATTCTCTCTACGCGCCGCCCGAATCAGGCTCAAGTGCCCCTGATGCAACGCCCCCATCGTGGGGACAAAACCGATCCGCCTGCCGGCGCGCCTGGCGGCCGAAGAAATTTTGAACATCCGATTTACGCTGCGCACGATCTTCATAGGATCTCGGCCAATGGCCTTAAAACAAAATCCCGCTCGAACATGCGCGGATGCGGGATCTTCAGTTCCTTACGGTTAATAATCTTGTTTTCGAATAACAATATATCCAAATCAATCGGCCGCGGGCCGAAACGCGCGGACTTTTTCCTGCCTAATTCTTTTTCAATGGTCTTTAATTCTTTGAGGAGAAAAATCGGGGAAAGCGCGGTGTCAAGCTTCAGGCAGGCATTCAGATAATCCCTCTGCCCTCCTGGGCCGCCGACCGGCTTAGTCTCGATGATCTTGGATAGTTTAAGGATTTTCGTGCCTTTCAATTGGCCGATTCTTTCTAAGGCCCTGCGGATGTTTTGTTTTCTGTTTCCCAAATTAGACCCGATCCCTAAATAACAAACCGACATCAGGATATTTTTTTCAGGCGCGACAGCGCTTCGATGATCCTCTGTTTCGGCACGGTCAGGGCCATACGGATATAGCCTTCGCCGTGCTTGCCGAAACCCACACCGGGAGTTACCACAATCCCCGCTTTTTCCATGAGTAAGGAGGCGAATTTTATGGAGTCCGTTTTCTTGGGCACCTTGATCCAAAGATAAAAAGTGGCCCGCGGGCTGATCAACTGCCACCCCAACGATTTTAATCCGCTGACCAGGGTATCGCGTCTTTCCTGATAGAGGGCGGACATCTCCTGGATGTGTTTTTGCGGCCCTTCCAGGGCGGCGATTCCCGCCAGCTGGATCGCGGAGAATATCCCGGAATCGATATTAGACTTGACCTTGGCCAAAGCACCCACCAGCTGGGAATTGCCGCTTGCCCAGCCAATGCGCCAGCCGGTCATATTATAACTCTTTGAGAGAGAATGAAATTCGATCACCGAATCTCTTGCCCCTTCTATTTCCAGCATGCTCGCAGGACGATAACCGTCATAGGCCATCTCTGAATAGGCCAGATCGGAAATCACGATCAGTTTATGCTTGCGGGCAAAATTAATCACCTCGCGGTAGAAACCACGGTCAGCCGTGGCCCCCGTAGGATTATTGGGATAGTTGAGAAAAATTATCCTGGCTTTTTTGAGTACGCCGGAGGGGATTTTTTTAAGATCGGGCAGAAAGGCGTTCTCTTCCAAAAGCGGCATCAAATGTATCTTGCCCCCGGCAAAAATAGTACTACCCTTGTAAGGGGGATAACAGGGATCGGGAACCAGAGAATATTCACCGGGATTCAAAAAAGCCAGCGGAAAATGCGCGATCCCTTCCTTGGAACCGATCAAAGGAAGGATCTCGCTGTCCGGATTAA
>JAQUQA010000033.1:3074-6468 GCA_028716305.1 Candidatus Omnitrophota bacterium
CCCTTGTAAGGGGGATAACAGGGATCGGGAACCAGAGAATATTCACCGGGATTCAAAAAAGCCAGCGGAAAATGCGCGATCCCTTCCTTGGAACCGATCAAAGGAAGGATCTCGCTGTCCGGATTAAGATTAACGCCGAACCGCCGGTTATACCATCCTTCGATTGCCCGGCGTAATGCCGGCATCCCCTGATCCAGGGCATAACGGTGGTTACCCGGGTCCTGGGCGGCCTGGTAAAGCGCATCAATGATGTATTTTGGAGTAGGCTGATCCGGATCGCCTACACCAAGATCAATAATGTCTTTTCCTTCGGCACGGGCCTTTCGCTTTGCCTTGTCAATTTCAACAAATAAATACGGAGGAAGACTCTGTAGCCTCTTAGAAAGTTGGAACATTATTATATTCCTTTGTTTTCTCGTTTACTCGTTGTCTCGTTTTCTCGTAAAATTTTTTTAAGAGAGAACGAAATAACGAGATAACGAATCAACGATTTAACACGTCTTGCATCGAATACAATCCCGCCGGCTTGCCGAAAATCCATTTCGCCGCTTTTAATGCCCCCACGGCAAACAGGTCACGCGTATGCGCCTGATGTTTTATTTCGATACGCTCGGAATTCCCGCAGAAAATAACCGTATGGTCACCGACTATATCCCCCAGCCTGACGGCATGAACGGGAATCTCTTTTTTAGTGGTATCGGCAATTACCTGGGCCAGTTTTTTGGCCGTTCCGGAAGGGGCATCTTTTTTGCCCCTGTGATGCGCCTCCACGATCTCGACACTGTAATCGCCCCCGAGTTTCTTTGCTATCTCGGGTAATATCGAAAACAGGACATTTACCCCTACCGCCATGTTCGGAGAAAAAACCACCGGCACCACCCTGGCGATCTCTTCTACCTTCTGGATCTGTTTATCGCTCATCCCGGTTGTCCCCAGGACAAGGGCTTTTTTATATTTAGCCACGTAATCCAGATTGGTTTCCGTGGCATCGGGTGAAGTAAAATCAATGAACACGTCGATGAGAAAAATCCCGTCCGCGCTCGAAGAAACCTTCAGCTTACCCATTTGAGCCCCGATCATCGGCGTTGCTTTGCGTTCCAGGGCCAGATTGACCTCGAAATCCTTGTCATAAGAAGCCAACTCAAAAATCCTGCGCCCCATCTTTCCGCAGGCACCGGCGATACCAAGTTTGATCACGTTTTTCCCTCCGTTTTAATAATAGAACCTTAATCTTAACTTTCGTTCGGTGTTCGGCGTGAGGCGTTCTGCGTTGATGCGGACGCCGTTCGATGAACGACGAACGCCGTTCGAGTTTACAACAACCCGTAATCCTTTAACGCCTTTTCCAGTTTAACCAGGTTATCCCCTGCCACGTTAACCATGGGAAGGCGCAAGACAGGATCACACATCCCCAGGAGCCCCATCGCGGTCTTTATCGGGCCGGGATTGGTTTCAATAAAAATCGCCTTAGTCAAAGGCAAAAGGCGAAAATGGATCTCTTGCGCTTTCTTAAGATTGCCTTTTTCAAAAGCCGCCACCATCTCGGCGACATCCTTGGGCACGATATTGGCCACCACAGAAACTATTCCCAGCCCGCCGATACTCATCACCGGCAGGGTCAGGCTGTCGTCTCCGGATAGTAATTCGAAATCCGGCGGGCACAAGGCCTTGATCCGCGACATCTGGTCCAGGCTCCCGGAAGCCTCTTTGACCGAGATAATGTTGCGGCAATCCTTCGCCAGGCGGGCAATCGTTTCCGGTTCGATATTCACCCCGGTCCGCGAAGCAATATTATAAAGCATGATCGGTATCTTTACCGAATCGGCTATTGCCTTAAAGTGCTCATAAAGCCCTCTTTGGGTGGGACGGTTATAATAGGGAGAAACCTGCAAGGATGCGTCCGCACCGAGCTTTTCCGCGTGCCGGGTGAGCATAATCGCCTCCTGCGTGGAATTCGAACCCGTTCCGGCAATTACCGGGACCCGCTTATTGACTTTCTTCACGGTTATTTCGATCACCCGCTCATGTTCTTCGAAGGTAAGCGTCGCCGACTCTCCGGTAGTCCCGCAGGGGACTATCCCTGATGTCCCGTTCTTGATCTGAAATTCGATCAGCTCTTGCAATTTCTCTTCGTCCACCTTGCCGTTTTTAAACGGGGTTACGCTTGCCACAATCGATCCTTTAAACATTGAGATATTCTCCTTTGTAAACTATTCCGGCTTTACCTTCCAGCCATACATCCTCTAATCTCTTCCCACCCCTGCGAAAATGCACCTTCAGAACCTCTTTGCTTTTGGTAACTACGTTAACCTTCCCGGAAAAATTTGTCTTTAAGGAAAAAATGATTGCCGCGGCAGTGGAACCGGTGCCGCAGGCGAGGGTCTCGTTTTCCACCCCCCTTTCGTAGGTACGGATCTTGATGGAATCCGGCTTCAGGACTTCGACAAAATTCACATTAGTTCCTGACGGGGAAAATTTTTCATGGAAACGGACAGCCCTGCCAATTTCGGAGATGCTCAATTTATCAAGCTGCGCGCAGAAGATAACCGCGTGCGGAACCCCGGTATTCACAAAATTTACCCTGATCATGCGGCCGTTTACCCTCAAAGGAATATCCAGTTTGATCCCTTTAGGATCGGTAAGCCTTATCTTTACGTTATCGCCGTTAACTTCCGCGGGAATGATCCCCGCCTTGGTCTCAATTTTTAACTTTGTTTTACGCACGACGCACGACGCCTGACGCCCGACGAATAAGGCAACGCAGCGCGCCCCATTGCCGCACATTTCCGCCTCTGACCCATCGGCATTAAAAATACGCATCCGCAGGTCCGCAGTTCTGGACTTTTCCAAAACCAGCAACCCGTCAGCCCCGATGCCAAATTTGCGGTCACAGATCTTTCTGGCCAACTTTCCGAGACTTTGCGAATCTATGACTCCCTGATGACGATTGTCTATCAGTACAAAGTCGTTCCCCGTAGCCACCATCTTGGTAAAAACTATTTTTGCCAATTCAAACTCCCATAAGAAACGGCGGGATTATTTCGTTACGCAGCAGGTCCTCATAAGTTTCCCGCTTCCTGATGACAAAACTTTTATCTTTTATAACCATGACCTCTTGCGCGCGCCTGCGCGAGTTATAATTCGAGGACATGCTGAAACCGTATGCCCCTGAGCCCATCACCGCCAAAAGATCGCCTTCTTTCAGTTCCGGCATTAATCTCTCCTTGGCCAGAAAATCCCCGCTTTCGCAGATCGGGCCGACGATGTCTACTTTTTGCGTATTGCGTAGTGCGTATTGCGTATTGCGTAAAGGCAGGATCTGATGATAGGCGTCATAAAGCGCCGGACGAATGAGATCATTCATCCCGGCATCTACGATGACAAATTTTTTCCT
>JAQUQA010000033.1:6568-9693 GCA_028716305.1 Candidatus Omnitrophota bacterium
TCGCAATAAAAATGGTTATTTTTGTATTTGAACTCATGCATTCAGTATTTTTCTCCAGTTCTCAAGCTGTCTCTTGACCAAAACCGGGCTTGTCCCGCCATACGATTTCTTTAACATAACTGAGGCCAAAGGATTGAGGATCTTTTTAACGTCCGCTCCGAGTTTAGGTGAGTATTTTTTCAGTGCCTGATCGCTCAAGGCGGAAATCTTTTTGCCTCTGTCCAGACAATCCTTGACCATCTTGCCGACTATGTCATGGGCGTCACGGTAAGAAACCCCCTTTTTAATCAGGTACTCCACGATGTCCACGGAAAAAAGCGACTCATCCTGCACTTTGACCGCAACCGCCTCTTTCTCGACAACGATATTCGCGAATAAAGCAATGAATATCTCCAGGATATTCTCAACCGTATCAATGGCATCGAAAAGCGGCGGCTTATCCAGCTGCAGATCCCGGTTATACGATAAAGGCAACCCTTTCATCATGACCAGAACACTGGAAAAATCACCCTGGACCTTTCCCACCGACCCTCTGATCAACTCCAGGACATCGGGATTCTTTTTGTGCGGCATAATACTGGATCCGGTGCAAAAAGAAAAATCGATATCGATAAAGTTGAATTCCCTGGTTGACCAAAGAATCAGATCTTCGGCGATCCGGGATAAATGCATTGCCATAATGGACAAATCGGCCAGCAGCTCAATAATAAAATCCCTGTCGCTGACGCTATCGATGCTGTTTGCCGTAAGTTTTTTAAACTTAAGCTCCTGCATCACGGATTTTCTGTCTATCGGCAACCCCGTCCCGGAGAGGGCACAACTACCCAGAGGCATCTGATCTATCCTTTTGCCGGCGTCAATGATCCTCTCCTTGTCCCTTTCCAGGGCTTCGACGTAAGCCAAAAGATGGTGTGCCAAAAGCACGCATTGCGCCTTCTGTAGATGCGTGTATCCGGGAATCAATACCTTGAGATTATCCGCGGCAAGTTTCAGGATCGCTTTCTGCAACATAACCAATAAATCAACGGTTTCACCAATCTCTTCCTTCATATACATCCTGATATCCAGGGCAATCTGGTCATTCCTGGAACGCGCGGTATGTAATTTGTCAGCCGCGCTGCCGATTTTCTTGACCAACAACTCCTGGATATTCGAATGAATATCCTCCGCAGCGGGATTATACTTGAATTTACCTTTTTTAAGATCATCCAGGATGGTCGATAGCCCCTGAATGATCTTTCGCGCGTCTTTCGCGGGTATAATCTTCTCTTTCCCGAGCATCCGGGCATGGGCAATACTGCCTAAGATATCGTACTTTGCCAGCCTTTGATCATAGGCAATGCTGGAGGTAAACTTGTCAGTCAACACTCCCGTCTTTTTAGGAAATCTTGTTCCCCACAATTTCTTTACCATTTTTCCCCTTGCGTTTTTGTTTTGCGTTTTACGCTTAAGTTTTACGCTTTGCGCTTTACACTTTGCGCTGGTATGGCATTCCCCATATCCTGATAAACCCTTCGGCAAGCTGCTGATTAAACTTATCTTCCTTGCCGTAGGTGCTCAATTCTTTATTATAAAGAGAAAACTTGGACTGCCTGGCTACCGGCACGCAGCTGCCCTTGAATAATTTCACCTTTACCGATCCGCTAACGTGTTTTTGCGTAGCCTCGACAAAAGCATCCAGCGATTCTTTCAAAGGAGAATACCAGAGCCCGTAATAAACAAGTTCCGAATACTTCAGGGAGACCATCTCCTTAAAATGCGCCAGTTCCCTGTCCAAGACCAGGCTCTCCAGTTCTCTGTGGGCCAATTGCAATATCGTGGCCGCCGGGGCCTCATAGATCTCCCGGGACTTTATCCCCACCAGCCTGTTCTCAACCATATCCGCCCTGCCTACGCCGTGCAACCCACCCACTTCGTTAAGATAAACGATCAGGTCTTTCAGGCTATAACTCTTATTATCAATCTTTTTCGGGACTCCTTTTTCAAAAAAGATCTCGGCATACTTCGCGTAGCTGGACATCTGCGTGGGGCTCTTGGTAATCATATAGGCGTCTTCCGGAGGTTCCTGCTCGAGATTTTCCAAAATCCCCGCCTCAATGCTGATACCCCAGATGTTCCTGTCAATGCTGTAGGGTTTCTTCTTGGTCACATCTATCGGGATATTAAATTCCCGGGCATATTCGATCTCTTCCTCCCGCGACTTAAACTCCCACTCTCTTACCGGAGCGATGATCTCCAGTTTCGGGTCCAGGATACCGATAGTCACCTCAAACCTGACCTGATCGTTGCCTTTACCGGTGCAGCCGTGGGCGATACTAGAGGCCTTTTCTTTATGCGCCAGCTCTACCAGATGCTTGGCGATCAGCGGCCTGCCCAATGCGGTAGCCAGAAGATACTTTCCTTCATAAACGGCATTTGCCTTAAGCGCAGGAATGCAAAAATCCTCGATAAACTCTTTTTGCAGGTCCTTGATATAAACCTTTGACGCGCCGGCGGCCTTGGCCCTGGCGGTGATCAAATCCAGGTCTTCCCCGGCACCTAAGCCCTGCCCAAGGTCGGCAACAAAACAGATCACTTCATACCCCTTCTCGGCGAGCCATCTGACGATACAAGAGGTATCCAACCCTCCGGAATATGCTAATACTACTTTCTTCATAGGTTCTCCCATTTCGAACGGCGTTCGGCGTTCAGTGTTCAGCGTTCGACACGTGCGCCGTTCTCGGAACGCGGAACGCGGAACGAGATTATCATTTTAATAACTTAATAAGAATCGCCTTCTGCACATGCATTCTATTCTCTGCCTGATCAAAGATCACGGAATTCTCACTCTCCATAACCTCATCGGTGATCTCTTCTCCCCGGTGCGCCGGCAGGCAGTGCATCACCAGGACATTCTTCCCGGCATTTGCCAGGAGCCCTTTATTGATCTGAAAATCCCTAAAGATCTTCTTTCTCTCTTCGCTCTCTTTTTCCTGGCCCATACTGGTCCAGACGTCGGTATAAACCACCTCCGCGCCCTCTACGGCGGTCTTTGCCTCGTTAGATAAGCTAACCGTGTTTTTTTGCTTCGCGGCTATATCCCGGGCGGCCCTGAATACGGACTGGTCCGGCTCATACCCCTTGGG
>JAQUQA010000034.1 GCA_028716305.1 Candidatus Omnitrophota bacterium
TATCAAGAAGAGAAGAGGGGTTGGTTGAGCAGAGCGCGCAATTGGCGGGACAACAGCAGGATTTAGAATTAAGGGCGCGGCAATTGGATGATACCGAGCGCGCGCCATTCAGGCAGCGTGCGGCTGAACTGACCGAGGAGTTACGTTCTCTGGCGAGTGATCTGGTTGGATTATCGGATGACGCGATAAGAGAATTATTCCTGGAAGACGAAGGGATGCGTTTACAGGCAGAAGAGGGGTTGAGGAATACCGCTGCCTGCCTGAATCACCTTAGCGAACGAGACCTGGTCTTACAACAGCCACTGGTAAGTGCGCAGCGCTTTTTGATGATCTGTCTGCGTGATATCGCGCTTCACGGAGTGGATATTGTTTTAAGCCTGGAGGGAACAGGCAGTCAAAGACATGAAATTTTAAACGTTTTTCTGCCGGGCTTCGAAAGGATACAGGCGCTTTTGACTGAATTGGGCGGCTTGGATGCCCAGGCGGAAATGCGTTTTCAGCAGGAAAGAACAAGGCTGCAAGTTGCCCTGGAAAATGCTTGTTTTGAAGCGGCGATAGCTGAAGAGCAGGCCGCGGGAAGAAACCTAAGCACGCACCGGGGGAGCATTTTTACCTTATCAAGCGGCAGAGATCTTTGCCTGACACATAGGATTTCCGGGAGAAAGATCGTTGTAAGTTTTAACGGAAAAATCGGGCGTCGGGCAGCCAAAAGCAAAGCACCGATCTGTCTGAGGCTGGGGCTGGAGCTTCCTTGCGGATACTCCGCGCTAAGCGGCGATGAGCTTTGGTTCAGCATTTCGCGGGATGAAGCCTGGTATGAGCAAAAGGATATCCGCAGCCGGATGCAGGCCCACCAGCGGGAGTTTTCCGGATGGCGCGCGCCGGATCCTTTCGCGGTAGAGGTTTTTCTTGGTCCGGGTGAATTCGGCTTTAGTAACGCGATATTCATTCTTGGATTAGAGACGCTTTTGGGCCTGCGGGAAGATACTGCCATAACGGCAAAAGATTTTCCCGATACATATTGGGTCTGCCGGATAAATTTACTCAGTTTCTCCGAACAAAGCAAGCAGGCCAGGGTTGAGGTTACGGATCCTTATGGAATTTTTGAGGTTGCTGAAGGACCGGGGACGAATGTTACCGCGCCGGAAATCAGCCATCCGATTACCGATCTAAGCCAATTTAAGGCGGCAAAGTTGCACCGGACATATGAGATAGAATTTAACAGTATCGGGTGGGCTTTGCGTTTGATGCTGCGTAAGGCCAAAGAAAGAGGCTGGCTCAACGGCCGCATGCCGGTTATCTGCCGGGATTGCCACGGGGATAAGATTAACCTGCGTGAGGTAGTAGCCTATCGGCTGGTCAACGGCGAAATAGTTTGGAACCTGACCAAAGAGCAGATTCGCGAGTTGCTGCGGGATACCCGTTTCGACGCCGAGTTTATCATCGGCGCGATCGAGGAACACGAAGCGCAGGAAACAGAAGCCGACGCGATCGAAGCGGAAATCGACTATTTTGTTTTTGCCAGGATGCTCGATGACATCAGTGCCCCTGCCCAGCAGAGGTTAGAGGATTACGAAGCGATATATCTGAATAATTTACCTTCTAATAACAGCGAGTATTGGACCGGGGCAATAGTTCATACCTTGCGCCAAGCCGGCTTTGACCAGGTGGTCATCAGATTTATCGTCGACACGCTTATTTTTCATCATTTTCCGGCCGAAGAGCTGCAGCATATTTACGGACGCGTGGAAACACACCTTGCTATGATCTCTTCCTTTGCGGAAAAACTCCGTGGACCCGAGAGTGATTATTATTTTGCCGCCGAGGCGATCGGTAAATTTATCTTGCGCGGCGATATTGTCGAGGTGATCAGTGAAGCCGAATCATTGATTTTGTTGATCGCGGAAAGTTCGCTGGCAGGCAACAACGGAGAATTGATGTCGCGGATATCGGAATACGCGGATCCTCTCTCTGCCATCTCAGGGATAAAAGAAGCGGTGCGTCGATATGACTCTTCAAGGGAGTGCGTATTATTCGGAAGAAGAGTGGCCGGTTCGAAAAGATTAAGAAAGGGCGTTGCCTCCGTTTTATCCAAAAACGGACAGGGTAGCGCAGTGGTATTTGCCCAGACGCAAAAATATTACCTGATCTGCACAAACAGCCACGTAGTCGGGCATGACTTATCCGTGGGTGTGATGGGGGCAGGCAGGCGCGCGCCGTTTGCCGGGGAAGCAGAGGTTATCTTAAGGCATAAGATAGACCAGGATTTTCTCACCGCGGATATCGCCTTTCTCCTTTTGGAAAAATCGCCGCAACAGCCGCGGTTTGTGCCAATCCCCTTTTCCCGGGTGGAGACCCCGTATATTCAAGAAGCGGCGCTTTTAAGCGGTTATCATCAGATGGCAAGCCCCGGGATATTCTGCAGCTGGGACAATTTTGCCTGGCTGGTAGGGGCCAGGGGAAAGCCGGGGACTTCCGGGTCGCCCTATCTTGTGATCACCTCCGCCGGCTACCGGATCGTTGGGATCCACGCGCGTTCCCCGATCTGCCCGGAGGGTATTCTTTTAACCGTAGAGCTTTGGCAGGATGCCTTAAACGCGCTTGAGAGAAGGTTATCCGGGTTCGAGTGCCTGACTGACGATCCCGAAAAACTCGACGCTTTTCGTTCTTACATCGAGGCAGAAAATCTTTGCGAAAACCGGGAAGATTTCCTGCATCCGATCAGCGCCCAGGGGATGTATAACGCCCCGATACTCTTTGGCGATATCGTAGGAGAATTTACCACGGAATTCAGCCGGCTGGGCGATGATCTGCGCTGTATCTGCGGATATTTACACGGTAATATCGGTAAGGCGCAAGTAAAGAATTTTGACCCGCGGACCTTTGAACTGGCAAGGCGCGGGCAAAAGGGATGGCGTTGGGCAAAAGGTTTAGACGAGGGGGCTGTACGCCGGGCAATCCGCGTCTTATCTGCGGAAAAGAAATTGAATTTTGACGAAACAACGATCATTGCCCAGATTAGGGCGCATGAAGAGCAACCCAGTGAATTGGAGGGGGCGCGCGCTCAGGCGCAGCTATTTGCAGGGTTGCGCTCCGGGGAAAACACCGAGCAACCGCAGGAAAATACTCCCGAAGAAAAACCATCCGCAGCGCACGCCGAACTGATCGCTTATTATGACGAGTTTGATGATCAGGGGGTTTTACAGGTCGCAGAAAGCAGAGTAATATTGACGCTTACGCAGGCGCGTCCGCAGATTAGGCACGAGGTAGTGGAGGTGATTGCTGATTTCGGCAGCAATCTTCTGGTAGCCGGGCCGGACCGGGGCGCGGTAGCTGCGGAACTGATCAATGATAAGAAGAAATGTGTCTTGGAAGCCGACGTCAGCCTGAAGAATGCGCGTTATGCCAGAGCGCAAAATGTGCCGGTTATCGTGGCGGATCCCTACCAGCTGCCGCTGGCCAAAAGATTCGATCAGGTATTTCTTTGCGAATGTATCGGCCACTACGAACTACCCAGGCTTTTAAACTCGGCCTCCGCCCATCTTAAGCCGGGTGGATACTTAAGCCTTACTCATTACGAATTCAGCGGCCATGATTCCAGAAAGGATTTTGAGAAAACCCGCTACCGGCTTGATTCCCGCTGGGAGGTAACCAGAGATCTAGCGCAGGCAGGCCTGAAACTGTCGTTCATTATTCCTTTGGCAGCCGGCATGGACGACGCCGGCCGGCCAGTAAACCTTTGCCTTTACATGGCGCAAAAGCCGAAAGATGCCGAGGCGAAAGATGCGCCGAAGAAAAAAAGCGGGAGAAAAGCTTCTCCGGTCAAAGCGGGCGTTGCCGCAGCTGTTTCGCTTATCCTGACATTGGTAATTCAGTCTGCAGCTTTTGCCGGGGCAGAAGCAGCTATGCATCCGGCCGATAAATTTATCGCCGACATCCTGGCCAGATTTTTTGCCTTTCTAGTGAGCGACCCCTATATTTTCGTGCTGGTAGTGCCTTTTGTATTCTGCAAACTGGTAAGGGTTTTTGAGATACGGATATTCGTGTTCCTGATATCCCTTCTTGGCTGGTTTATCTGGGCAGTTTACGGCGGCATTACGACCGGTTGGGAGGCGGGGTTGCTCGCCGGGATCTTTGAATGGGCAAAGAGGTTTCTCCTGGGGTGTGTTTTAGTCCCGATGTCTGCAGATTTGGAAGGCGAATTGTGCCGTCAGTTAAGAGATGATGATGAAGATGAAGAAACCCGCGAAGAAACACCGTTCTATGTAATAATGCTATTGGAGGCAATGGTGTATGGTTTAGCGCTCATTTTGGCTCATTTCATAGCGCCCCAGGCGCTTGCCGGCGTTTGGTCGTTGGTTGCCTGCCGGATTATCTTGACTCTGGGGTTAGTCAGCATCGGAGTGTTCCTTTACGCATTGTACTATACGGCCGTATATACGGCTCTATTCCTTAAGAAGGGCGGGATTCTAGGTATTCATGCGATAAGAGGGATTTTAAGGAGTATTTTTAAGCGCGGAAACCCAGGAAAAAAAGACCATCTGATTACCAGCCAGGCGATGCTTCAGGCAGCCGAAGAGTATCGGGATTCACCTGGGGTGGCGCAGAGATTCCATGAGCTGGCGGCAATACTGCATAATCTGGAGATTGAGCTGAAAAACAGCGCCAGGTGTTTGCCGGGATGGGCTCTTGCGGAAGAAGAGATTGTTTTTATCGACGACGGAACGGGAAATCCGGTGGATAGCCGGACGGTTGTCGCTTTTCGGAGCGCGGGAATGATTCATTGGAACGTTAATCCGGATACGCTTCCTTTGTGGGCGCGCCGTTCGATAGAGGTGCATGAGGCGCAAGCCGATGAACCGGCGGCGGTCAGGGCGCAGGCAGAGGCCTTTCAGGGGGATATTGCCAGAGAGTCCTGCCGGTTCCGGGATACCTGTCCTTTGGCCAGGGCGCCTGCGCTTTCACCGATAACAAGCGAATTAACCGGGCAACTTTATCAGGCGCTCAACAGGCTTTATCCCGCGGCCCATCTATCCCGGACAAACTTATTTAGCGTTCCTTTTGCCAATAGCGAGCTGTCTGTGGAAGTTATTGGGACAAATTCAGGAAACGAAGATAAGATGCTTGCCCTGGTTGCCGGCGGGGTGGTCTGGGTGGACCCTTCTTGCTATCTTTTGGCAGAGAAGATCTTTTGGCCCGGAGAGTCGGTGGTTGTCTGCCGGGATACAGTTGACGCGAATAATCCGCGCGGTTGGGGGGCCAGTACCCAGGCGGCTTTAGCGGCAATCTGGCTGTTGCGTTCCGAGATCCGGCAAAGGCCGCTGATTGATTTTGGCTGCGGCCTGAACGCCATATTCGGATTTACCGGCCTCTCAATCAAAGCGGCGGTTCTTCCCGACAGGGAATCTCCTTTGCGCCTGAAGGTTAATTACAGCGGCGCCGGATTTGGTGAAGTAGTTTTTGTGGATATCTCTCAAGTTGCCAGGAAATACGTGATGAAATCCCTGCGTCATATCGGCCAGGAGAGCAGGGTGGTGGAAAACCTTGATGCGGTTGAGGAAAACTTGATCAATGACGCGGTACTGGTGATTAATTCAGACACAATGGATTTTTCGCGCAGCGTATTGGCAAAATACGTCTTGAATCGCCAGGCCCATCCGGCAGTGATCATCGCCGCCTCCGGACAGATAAATAAATGCCTACCAATTGAATGGCTTATCGAAGAGTTGTTTCGGCAAAAGGGGTACGGTTTTTGGGTTTTAAGAGGGGACAACCTGCACTCGGTCTATATCGGCGTGCGTAATGACCTGCTTCAGGGCGAAAGCGCGGAAGAGTTTATTCGTAAGTTGAGTTCCGGCATCTCCAAGGAAGAAGCGATGACGTATTGCCACGCGATTTCTGCCTCCGGACAATTCGCCGCCGCCAGGGTCTATCCCGAATATGCCGGTCAATTTGATTATCTCGGCAACATATTGCTTGAAATCGTGAATGAGGCTGCGCGCAGAGGTTGGATAGAGCATTGCGGCGATCCCTCGGAATATCCGGTTGCCTTTAGAAATTCCTCGGGGATGGCTTATTTTAATATTTCTCCAGAACAGATAAGGCAGTTGCATCCGGACGCGGAATATCTGATTTCGCAGATAGAATTGCATGAGGCGCAACCGGACGAAACAAAAGCACTGCAGGCCCAGATGGAGATATTTAGGTTTGAACCGGTATCGTTAACGAAAGCCGGCCAGGAACTGGCCGTACAGACGGTATTTTCTTTGGTGCGCCAGGTGCATGACGCCGCTGCAGAGATGGTATTGTTTTCCGGAGGCAGCAGCACGGTATCTTACCGATTGTTTATCTCCGGATGGAACAGGTTGTATCCCTTGGAGGAACTGCCACAAATTGTCAGTTTCCCCCAGGATTTGAATTATGCTCTTTATAAACAGGGAGGCATGGGGGCAGAGTCGGCTTTTTACTTCTATTTCCTGCCGTGGATGAAACGCTTGTTCGGAGATGACGTGTTCGGTTTTTTGGCAAAAAGAAAAGTATTCCATCTCGATGATTATACCGATACCGGGCACAAGCATAAGATGCTTGCCTGCCTTTTACCGAAAGTTTTCCCGAATATTAACTTTGCGTTCTTCAGCGCCAACCCGTATCTTCGCGATCATCCGGCTGCCGGGGAGGCGATTATTGCCACCTATGACAGCGAGTTATTTAGTTTTTTTAGCAGTCTTGCTTTATTTTATGCCGATGAAAATGTTTCCGCCTCGGGTTCCCCGGCGGCATTAGAGGTAAAATTGCTTAAAAGTTCCAGGAGGCTTGATAATGGGTGGCTTTTGAGCAAGGAATGCCGGGATGCCGCTGCGGCTGCATTAGATGGACTGGTGGCGACTGTTGAGCAAACCCCGGCCAAGATAGTTGATGATGCTTCAGGCCAAGAGGAAAGAATGGTTATGGCCAGGATTCCTAAGAAAGCTGAACCGGTTTTTTCTCCTACTTCGCTTTTCCTGGGTCCGGGGCAGTGTAGTTTACGCTGCGCCCACTGTTTGCAGGGCAAGGTATTAAGTAATTATATCCGCGGGCACCGGGAAGATTTCAAACGGATGCTCTCCAGCGCCGACCAGGCCGGGATCGTTGATTATAGCTGGTGTATCGGAGAGCCTTTTGAAGACCGGGATTTTCTCTATGATATGTTGCGCCAGATGGTGCATCTAACGAATATTGAGAGCATCGGTTTTGTTACCAACGGCCGATTTGCCGAAAGTTACGAGAATGCGGTTACGGTTTTGGATTTTGTGCGGCAGATCCTGATAGAGGGGCACAGAGATACCGGGCACGTATGCAGAATGCGGATAGATTTTAGCTGGGATAAACAACACCGGCTCAGAGGCGTTGAAACCCGCCATATTATCAATTTGATCGCGGCTATCAGCGATGTGTTGGGCTTGCGTCTGGCGGTATTGAATACGCTTCGTTTTCCCGATGACCAATCGGTCCTTGATTTGCTCAAGGCTTTAAGAGGCTGCGGCCTTATCGGACGGGATACAACCGACGAGGAACTATCCATGGCTGATGAGGTCTTCCTGACCAATGGAATGAAGCTTGTAATCTACAAGATTAGCGCTGTGCTTCCGGAGGGAAGCGCGGCGGCGCTTAATATCGACCAGGAGTATCTTGCGCCGCGGGCGATTAAGGAAGAGATCATCGCCTTGGGAGGCGCTGATCTCATCGGCCACAACCTGTTACTGCTGGGAAATGGTAATTGGGGTGTCGGCAGGGCGACCCTGGCCCTTGGCTGCGACGGAAGTCTTTACCTAAGCGATAAATTCGTCAACCGCCAGACCATGCCGCTTGCCTATATGACGGACGTCCAGGGCGCCATTGATAAAGTCAACCGCCATCCGGTATTACGTGCCTTGGTTTCCCGCGGGGTGGCTTATTGCCTTGATGCCTATGATAGTATTCCTGCCAGTAGAAGGCAGGCGGATATTTACCGGTTAGCCGAAAATTGTCCCGATGAGCATGATATTATCTCTGCGGCTACTTGTTTCGAGCATCCGCAGGTGCGCGCGGAAATGTTTAGAGCGGTTATTTTTGATGAAGTATTGTCTGGGGGGCGTGATTTTTCCCTGCCTGCCGATACCTTCCGGCGGCTATTGGATGGGTCATTAATTGTTGATATAGACGGCAACGGCAGGATTATCGTAAAGATAACTATGGCAGGGCAGGAAGAGATAAGCCTTAATAGTTTATACGCCCTGAGGAGGAACTTTAATAATTTGTTGTGGAGCGAGGATGGAACCAGCCTCGTTTATTTTGTACGTTATTCCAGAGTATATGCAAAAATACTTGCGGATTTTCTGGGGAGTCACTCATCCATTGAATACGAGGCTTGGCGGCAGCTTAAAGCCATGAGTATGCGCTACTTTTTGTGCGCAAACTTAAGAGAGGTGCCCGGTTTTAGCGTTCTCAGGACGTTTTTGGCGGGATTCCATCATGCTTCTCCGGAATTCCGGAGGCGTTTCCAGGGTTGGGTTCTTTTAGCCGGTTTCAACGAAGCGGCCATTGATGAATTTACCGAAGATTTACGCAGTGCATGGGCTGCTTCTGAAGGATGGTATGCTGCGGAAGCCGCCGTTTCCGGTATAACCGCTCCTCAAACTTCTGCAATCCGGAAACTCCCCGGGCCATCCGCTGAAAGCCCCAGGAGGCTGAACGTATTAATATTGTGCAACCAGAACCTGGAGCGTTCCCCTCTGGCCGCGGCCTTGCTAACTAAGCATATGCCCGACGATCTGCTGGATAGGGTAGAAATCCATTCCGGGGCGATATTCGATATTATTCATGACAGTACTTTAGATGTTTACCTGCAATGCGATCCGGTCTTACGCGAGCACCGCCCCGTGAGGTATACAGAAGGCCAATTCCGTCAGGCGGATTTAGTCTTTGTGATGACAAAAAAACAAAAAGCGGAGATGAGCCGCAGATATCCGCATGCCAGAGCGAAAATCAGGCTTCTATTGGGAGATAAAGAACTTTTTACCTCTACCGGGGACTACCCATCATTAGTTTTGCATGAAAGGGCATATCGCTATTTGAGAAAACAGATAATATCGAACCTCTCCGGCATTTATCAAATGATCCGGCAGGCGCAAGCATCCACGGGGAATATTCCTGTCGAAAGCCGGCAGATTAACGGGGAAGAAGAGGATTTGGCCGAAGTAGTGGATGTTTATCCTTGTGCGGCATGGAAAGGAAAATTCGAGCAAACATTGACGGGCGTGCAAAATTACTCCGGGCATAGATTACCGCTTGAGATATTCGCCACCGGTATTATCAAGCCGATCCAGGGAAGGCTGCAGATGGTGGGGGTGATTGTCCCGCGGGCCGAGGCAACCTTAAGATTCTCTTCGGGCATCGCCGAGCTTGACAGGGATTACGCCCTGCGTTTGAGAAACGAGATTTTTCCCGATCCTTCATTGAACATCAGGCTGATCTACGCCGCTAATGAACTCAGGTTATCTTTTGAAGTGCAGAAAGCGGTTAATTTTGTCCTTCCGAGGAATGCGATCATCATGCCTCTTAACCAGCTTGTCTCCCCGGGAGCCTTGCGGGCTGTTTTTGGCGGCCGTCAAACTGAGAGTATCAGCGATGAAGAGATATTGCAGGCATTAAGACAGC
>JAQUQA010000035.1 GCA_028716305.1 Candidatus Omnitrophota bacterium
CCTCCCTGAATACACCGTAATGAACCAGTTCCTCCTGTGAAATCCTATCCAGGACCTGAGAATACTTCTTGTTTTTGATAATTCCGGAAAGCTTCTTATAAACGATATGATCGGTAATCTCGCTGCGCTGCATGGATAAAATCTTCTTACGCAACTCTTCCGTCAGCACTGCCGCTTTTTCATTCATCGCGATCCCCTTTTTTATAGCTCCAATACTAAGCCTGGTTTCAAACTAAATAATCTCCGGAAAGATCTTTGCACACCGCTGCACCTCTCTATTATACACCAAAATCCTGAAATATAGCCCCAATCATCCGGATAAGGCGCTCCCATTTAGTAGAACCGACAGCTATGACTTTAAACTGCATGGCGAGAACCTAATATCATTTCAGCTTGTCCCAAATGCTTCTTAACTCATCGCTTGCCGGAGAGTGCGGATAATCGATAACGGTCTTACCCTCTACTACCGCCTTGACCACTGTCTCTGAAAAAGCGATTTTTCCGATCAGCGTTACCCGGGATCTCCGCGCGAACTCTTCTATCCGGACGGTCATCGCGGGATTTAAGTCGTGCTTATTTACTATCAATTTAACCGGGATATTAAAATGCCCGGCCACACCTATAACCCGCGCGGCATCATGCAATCCCGAAAGGGTCGGTTCAGTCACGATTAATGCGCAGTCAATTCCGGATAATGAAGCTATTACCGGACAGCCAATGCCCGGCGGGCCGTCAATAATTACATACTCGAGGCCCTCTCTTTCGGCTAATTCTTTTGCCACCTGCCGGATCTTCGCCACAAGCTTGCCGGAATTCTCCTCGGCGATCCCCAGCTTAGCATGCACAAATGGCCCGTATTTTGTATCAGAGATAAACCATTCCCCCGCGACATTCTCATCCATGCGTATTGCGCCATGCGGGCAAATACGGGCGCATAAGCCGCAGCCCTCGCAGGAAAAGTGTTCAATTGTGAAATCGGGCCTTATCGCCGCGAACCTGCATAGAGGCGCGCATTTACCACATTCTTTACAGAGCCTTTTGTCGATGACCGCGCTCTGGCCGCTTCTAAATTCATGGCGCTCCCTGACATCAGGATGGAGCAGTAGATGCAGATCAGCCGCATCCACGTCACAGTCAACCATTACTTTATTTTTTGCCAAACCGGCCAGGGACCCCGTAACAACCGTTTTTCCGGTCCCACCCTTACCGCTTATGATGACTATTTGCTTCATTCTTTAGCCCGTTAATATTTAAATATAAATTATTAAACTTATCCCGATAGGAAGGGTCCTTTTCAACAATCGGGATACCTTCTGAGTAACTCACCGCTATTTCTTTCTTAAAAGGTATTTTCATCAGAATCGGTATGTTTTCTTTTTCGCAATAATCCTCAACCTTGGCATCGCCGATATCCGCGCGGTTAATCACCACTCCAAACGGTATAGCCATTTTCCGCAACACCTCAACCGCCAGGATAAGATCATTGAGCCCGAAAGGCGTCGGTTCTGTAACCAATACGCAGAAATCGCTTCCTTTAACCGCCGCGATTACCGGACAGGACGTCCCCGGCGGGGCGTCAATAATAACTGTCTTTGACGAATTAATATACTGCTTAACCTGCCTGATCACCGGGGGCGACATTGCCTCACCGACATTAAGGCGGCCGTGAACAAACCACATACTATCCTTCTCGCCGGTTTCAATAATCCCTATCTCTTTATCTACCTCTCGGATCGCCCCGAAGGGGCATAGCTGACTGCAGGCCCCGCAACCATGGCAAAGATGCGGAAAAATTAATACGCTCCCCTTTTTCTCGACGCTTGCCGGTACTACCGCAATAGCATGATAAGCACAGACCTCCCGGCACTTACCGCAATAATTACATTTCGCCTGATCAATTTCCGGCACCGGGATAACCGCTTTCTTCTGGCCGTAAATTTTTGGTTTTAAGAAGATATGGGCGTTCGGCTCCTCAACATCACAGTCAAGAAACTGCACATTCTGAAGTGATAGCGCCAGATTAACCGCAATCGTTGTTTTGCCGGTTCCCCCTTTCCCGCTTGCTACCGAAATAATCATAACGGTTGCTGCCTCTTTTCAGCCAAAAGGACACACTGATAAATACTCTGTGTCTTTTTCACTGCAAAACCTTTCTTGATTAAATAATCCTCGGCATCAGATAAACTGACATTGCATACTTCATGCGCCTGGCCTTCAAGCCCGTGGATCTTGTCCATCAATTTAAATCCTTCCGCTGTGAAATCTGCCAAAATCAGTTTGCCTTTAGGAGAAATAAGCCGGAGGAGTTCTTCAATGACCCGGTAGGCGTTACGCAAATGGTGCAGGACATTCACGGAAAAAACTACGTCAAAACTTCCCGATGCAAAACTTGTTTTTTCGCCATTCTCGATCCGGAAGTCTACCTGTTTATCAAAACCAAAATGTATAATATTGAGCTTTGCAAAGCGCTGTTCATCCTGCGAGATATCAAAAGTAACAAAGGAATGCCCCGCCTTAGCCAAGACAAGCGCAAAATGCCCTTTACCTGTTCCCGCCTCAAGGATTCGCCCCGATACAGGCTCCGCCTGTTTAAGGATAAAATCCCTTTCTTTGTCCACATCGTATCCGAAACTTTTATATAAGGCTTTTCGCTCTAGATACTTTTTATGGTTTTCTAAAATTTCGTTATCCAAAATAGCCTGCTTTATTTATTCGGCATGCCGAATTTTGAACCAACGCTTGGGACGACTGCCGCTTTATATTTTCCGTTTTTATAACCTTCCACGGCTTCCTTTACCGTTCCGGAAACACCGGTAAACACGCTGATACCCGCGGCCGAGAGAACCTGATGCGCGTTAGGGCCTACGTTACCGGTGAGCACCACCTTTACTCCCTTGGATGCCACAAGCTGACCGGACTGGATCCCGGCTCCTCCCTGAAACTGCGCATTCCCATTTTCGCATGCTTCAAAATTACCGGTTTCGCTATCGAAAAAGATGAAATTGCGGCAGCGGCCAAAACGGGGATCAACCGGAGAATCGAGGGTTTTTCCCTCTGAAGTAATACAAATCTTCATAATCATTACCGTCCTTTCAATGACATCCGCCGTCCTGACCGTGTTCACGGCAAGCGTCAATGCCGCCTAAGGCGTTATTTAGAAAATCATTGAGCGCGTCTTGAACTTTTCCGGAGTAGCCGAAAATCTGGACTCCGGCCTGAGCAAATTTGGCTTGCGCGCCCATCCCCATGCCCCCGGCAATAACATGGGTTACATTGTACCTCAATATCTCGTCCACTGCCACGCATCCGCCACCGCCATGCACCGTTGTATTAGGCACAATGCGAGTGCCGGTGATCTTCTTCTTTGCCTGATCGATATCCGCTAAAAAGAAAAATTTGCATTGTCCGAAATGCGCGCAGACATTACCATGCACTCCATTCTCATCTTCCAAAACAACTCCTACTCTCATCTCTTATATTCCCCTTTCTTCTTTAGTCTCTAGATCCCGGACTCTCGCCTGTACCGCATCAAGCTCGGTCTTAAGATAATCGGCTTGATTTTTTAACTCAGTTAACTCTTCCTCCCTGGATAAGGCACGCTCATATCCGCCGAACGCCTGCATGCCTTTTTGCGCACGCACCCATCCCGGAAGACCCGTAGCATAAAAACAATTTCGATATCCGCGCCCACCGCCTCTTCCAAAGAATCCACGACCGACGCCTTGCCTTGTTCCTGCACCATTTAAGTTAACCGCACAATATCCTCTGCCTCCACCTGTCATGCTGCCTTGGCCCAGAGGGCCCGTTCCATCAAAACCCGGCATACTACACCTCCTTTTTGTTAGTGAAAACCATTTCCATTAAAAGATAAAAAAATATAAGGTTATTTCTTTCCGCTGCACTTATCGCATAAACCGTAAAATTGAATAATGTGGTTGGTGATCTTAAAATTATATTTTGCCCCTAAGCCCTTCTCGGTCTCCTGCAATAGCTCCACCTCTTCATCGATAAAATCCGTGTAATCAACTACTTTATTGCAATTCGTGCAAACTAAATGGTGATGGTGACGCTCCCCCTTAGGGCCTTCAGCTAACTCGTAGCGCGCCCGCCTATCCCCAAAATCAAGCTTGGATACCATGCCAAGATTAGACAATACATCCAATGTTCTGTAAATCGTAGTAAGGCCAACATTAGGGTACTTGGAATGCACTTTAATATAGATATCTTCGGCGCTTAAATGCCCTTCACTTTTAGATAAGATATCGAGGATCGCCTCTCTACCCGCGGTGAGCCGATATCCGCACCCCTGGAACTTCCCGTGCCACCAACCCTGCCCCCGACAATTACCTCTTGGCATTTGATGCTCCTTAATGGAAATGGTTTCCATTAACAATTATACTATGTTATTGGACCTTGTCAAGTTTTTTTATAAAAATATCCGGTTCTCCGCGGACACGGCTGACACGAAAACACGCTAAGCTAAAGTTATCAATTCGTAATCTCTGCTGCCTATCCCCAGTTCCTGCGCGTATTCCAACTGCCTGGTCCCCTCGCGCCGGGGATGAGACTCTTTAAAAATGTCCCTGCAGCAAGCCTGATTGATCAGGTCAAAACTGGCCTGGTCGATACTCACCGGGTCCAGTGAGGCCAAAATTCCTACATCCGGGGCGACCCGGGGGTCATCCTTGGCCAGGCAATCGCATTCTTTGGTGATCTTCAGACAGAAATTAAAACAGGCTGTTTTCTCCTTCTTCCCTTGCAATACCGCAAAGGCATACTCGATCATCCTTTCCTGGATAGTGCTTTCTCCGGAATCCCAATCCACATCTATTGCCGAATAAGGGCAAGCGGCGATGCAACTGGCGCAACCGATGCATTTCTCACGCTCGATCACGGACTTCTTATTTTTTATGGTGATCGCCTTTACCGGGCAAACCTTTTCACACGCCCCACAGCCCACGCATTTTTCGCTATAAACCACCGGCGAGACATCGGAATGCTGCATCAACTTGCCTACGCGCGTGGCGCAACCCATGCCAAAATTTTTTAGAGAACCGCCGAACCCGGTCATAATGTGCCCTTTAAAATGGGTCACTGCCACCAGGGCATCGCTCTCCACGAAAAAACGCGCCAGGCTGGCCTGCTTGATGAATTTACGCCGAATCTCTATCTCGATCACATTTTCCTTGCGGGAATCATCCGGGACCACTATCTCTGCTCCGGTTGCCTCCCGGGAAAAACCATGCTTCGCGGCCAGTTTAAGATGGTCCCGAGAATTCGTGCGTTGTCCGCGGTAAAGCGTATTGGTGTCGGCCAAAAACGGGGTTGCCCCCTGACGCGCGATCTCCCGGCAGATAACCCCTAAATACCGCGGCTTGACAAAGCCGGTATTACCCTCTTCCCCAAAATGCATCTTTACCGCTACCTTGGCCTTCGCCGGGACAAACTGCAAGATTTTACTTTGCTCAAGCAGGTATTTAAGCTTTCCGGCAACGATATCGATGTTCTCTGATTCCTTGACCGGGATAAAATATACTTTGCTTTTCATTGCTGGACTCCTGGACGAATTGCTTCCTGCTTAAACCACTTCTGGGTTTTCAGGCAGACCCTGACCAAAAACAGCATTACCGGAACCTCTATCAGCACTCCGACTACCGTTGCCAGCGATGCTCCGGAAGACAGGCCGAACAACATCGTGGATGTGGCAATGGCTACTTCAAAATGATTACTCGCTCCGATCAACGCCGAAGGCGCGGCATCCCTGTAAGGAAGCTTAAGCCACCTGGCCAGGGCGTAGGATAGCGCAAAGATAAGGCACGTCTGGATAAATAGCGGGACAGCGATAAATAGGATTACCTGCGGCTGGTTGATGATCAACTCCCCCTTAAAGGAAAACAAGAGCACCAGGGTAACCAAAAGCGCCCCGATGGAAACCGGTGTCAAGTAATGCAGGAACTTTTCCTCAAACCACTTGAATCCTTTTTTAGAAATCAGGAGCTTCCGGGAATGATACCCCAAAAATAACGGCAGGCCGACATACGCCACTACCGACAAAACGATCGTTTCCCAGGGGATAGGCATTTTATTGATACCTAAGAGCCATCCCCCCAGCGGGGCGTAGAGAAACAACATGGTCAAAGAGTTGATCGCCACCATTACCAGCGTATGGCCGTCATTTCCTCTTGCCAGATGCCCCCAGATCAAGACCATGGCCGTGCAAGGGGCAATACCCAGCAGAATACACCCGGCGATGTAAGACCTGAACAACTCAACCTGCGCCCCGCCTTTCACGATCTCCATCCCCGGGAGCCATCCTTTAAAAAACAAGCCCAGAAACAACCATGCAATGGCAAGCATGGTAAACGGCTTAATGCACCAGTTAACAAACAGGGTCAAGATAACCGGTTTCGGGGTCTTGCCGGCCTTGATCACCTCCGCGAAATCGATCTTAACCATGATCGGGTACATCATAAAAAAAAGGCAAATGGCTATCGGTATGGAAACCTGATAAATCGAAATCTGGTCTAGCGTAACAGCAACCTGCGGAAACAGTTTGCCCAAAGCAATTCCGATTCCAATACAGAGAACCACCCAGCCAGTGAGGTATTTTTCAAAAAAACTTAATTTTCGTTCTTCGTGAATAACATGCTCCATTGATTCTCCCTCCTAAATCCCTAATGCCTCTGCCATCTCCTGCATAATTTTTTTGTTTTCAGCAAATCTTGCTTCCTCTAACAGCGGTTTACAGTTTAAAAGGTCCTGCTCGCCCAGTAAAAACTTAACCGCAAAAGCCAAACATGTTGCTTCTCCGCACGCCCGACAATTCGTCTTGGGAAGCCAGCCGTAAATTTGAAGTGCCGTCACCTTAATTTTTTCATCATAGCTCGGGGCGATATCTGTCTTGCGCTCATGAGTTTTGTTAATAAGGGCTTTGACTTCGTCTAAAATATGCCATGCGTCAATGATATCATCCGCCTTGGCAATGGTAATTTTAAGATTATAGAGGTTGATCAGCCGACGCTCTTTTGCGAAGGTAAGCGTTGAAGCTCCCTTATTATAAGATGCTCCTTTTATAACGGCATTCAGATACGGCAGGATTTCCGTTATGTCCCGGTTGAAATACGCTATGAGCCGGATCTTCTTTTCATCAGCCATACAGGGCGCCACATAGCATAGGGTAATTGTTTTAAGAAATACTCCATTTGCGTTATCTGCTCTATACGCCTCTGCCCTTTTAAAGAAATCCTCTTCATAGTCACGGTACAAAAAAGGGTAATAACCGCTTATCAGCGTGTTCCCATCGATGATGCTCCGGCATACTGCCTGTCTGCGCTGCTCAGGTATAGCCACAGCTAAGGTGGAAATGTGCTTAAAGTCCTCACCTCTGGAGATCAAAATGCGTTGTGCTTTTAGTCCCTCATCCTGATTAGGAAAAACGATTATCTCGTATTTTTTATCCTTTTCTATTTCCAATATGCACCCTTAAAACATTTTCAGGATATAAATCCTGATATAGTATAACCCGACAAGGATAAAAATGACTCCGGTTATCCTACGGGTATAATATTCAAGTTTTGTAATCTTATGAAACCAATGGCTCATTGAAGTAACGCCTAAGGCGATCGCAATGGCGAATATCAAAACCGGAACCCCCGTTCCTGCGCCATAAATAAAAGGCAACAAAGTTCCCGCCTTACTATTAAGCGCCAAGGGAATAAGACTTCCGAAGAATAACGCCGCCGAAACCGGACAAAACGCCAAGGCGAAGATAAGCCCCAAAAGAAAAGCCCCCGGTGCGCCGGACTCCACCAGCTTATTGTGATGCTTTTGAGACAATGCCACGCCGGGCAATCTTATCGTAAGCACTTCCAGCAAAAATAATCCTGTGATTATCAATAGGGGCCCTAAAGCCTTAACCATGTATTTCTGCAAAAACTGAGCTACCTGCGGCACGCTTAAAAGAGAACTTATAATGATCCAGCCGAGAGCCGCATAAGCAACCATCCTACCCAGCGTGTAAGCGAGTCCTGAGATAAACACCATGGCTGGATGCGCAATCTTCTTTGAAAGAAACGAAACCGCCGCAATATTCGTGGCCAAAGGACAAGGGCTAATCGAGGTCAATATCCCCAGCCATAATGCCGAACCGAAAGCGATCAATAATTCCATTATCGGGCATCCTTCATAAACGCATTCACCTCACCGGTCACGTACTCGATGAATTTCTGCTTATTGCGGGAGAGATCCCAAATCTTATCAAGATTTTTTGATTTAACTTCCTTACCATCCTTAATCATTGAGAGGATAAGCGTTTTGGTATAAAGCTTATAGTCATTCACGAAATGCTCGTTACCGCGCTCCTCCACATTAACAACCTTGAACTCAAGATTGCCTGAAGCAAGAGCGTCTTTGAAATTTGAATCGATCGCTTCCTTTGTATACTTCTCCATGTTCATACACGTGGGGCAACGGAACGACCCATGGAAATAATACGCAATAACTTTCGCTGAACTGCTATCTGCCGCAAAGGCTATCGCGGAGCTAATTACCGCAACAGCCGCCAGAATTACCAGAAATAGCTTCTTCACTTTTACCTCCTGAAATTTTATCAGCCGCTTTTTCAATAATTTCCTCAGTGATCTGAGTTTTTCCCTTCTCAAATCCCATTTCTTTAAGATTAAAGGAAATCGGATTGAATCCGGCATGTTCAAGTATCTTCTTTGAACACAGAATCTGACACCCATCGATAGCAATTATCTTGTTCGCGCTTTTCGCCGACTCAATCATCCCCTGTATATGTGCGCCAATCCCGGCAAGACAAAACATCCTCGCCTGCCCACATTTGGCCATCTTGCGAGCTACGCGGTCAGACAACTCCCCCACATCAGACCCGCCGGAGCACGGAAATATCAAAACACCTGCCTCTTGACACATGCAATTGCCCATTAATCTCCTCCCTTATTTCGATAGAATTTTTTTGATCTCGTCTTTGCTTAAAACCTTACCCGCCGAGACCACCGTGTCGTCTACCGCTAACGCAGGCGTCATCATCACGCCATATTCGGTAATCTTGTCAATATCCGTCACCTTGCCGATCTCAGCTTGAATATTCAGCTCTTTTACAGCCGCCTCGGCGTTCGCCGTAAGCTGTTTGCATTTAGAACAACCTACCCCTAAAATTTCGATTTTCATCTTACTCCCCTTTTTTTATCATTTTACTGCCGAAACTTTTATGCTTACTACGGCATCTTGGGCGCTCTCAAGTTTATCAAACATGGAGTCCACCGGATAACTCGATTCGCTGATCACTTTGACATCCCGAAATCCGGCTATTCTTATAAAATCCAGATATTGGTCTTTCTTGATCGCCCCGGCAAGACAACCTACGTATGCCTCAACCGAATCTTTAAGCTTCTTCGGGAGGTCTTTATTAAGCACCAGGTCCGATACCATCAGCCTGCCACCGGGCCTTAAGACCCTGTAGGCATCTTTAAAAACTGCCTCTTTATCCCAAGAAAGATTAATCACGCAATTAGAAATAATCACATCGACAGAACTATCTT
>JAQUQA010000036.1:0-6705 GCA_028716305.1 Candidatus Omnitrophota bacterium
AAAAAAGAGAACTTCTTATTATCATAGCCGTAACGTTCCAGGGAAAGGCTTAAACCGGCCAAAAGATGGCTTTTACGGTTATTCTGCAGGTCGATCACCAGATCAAAATTGCGCCGGCGCAGTTCACTGCCGAGTTCCCAGAGGCCGGCAAGCCCCTTGTCCTTATTTTTAAAATCGCATACCAGTAGTTCATCGATATACGGACAGCCCAAAAGTATCTCCTTTGATTCTTCCCCGACCAGAAATGTAATCTTGTACTTCTTGCCGAATTTTTCTCTGATCGCGCGGATCGCGGCCGTGGAAAGGATAACGTCCCCCGCCGAACTGAATTTCATGATCAATAATTCGAAATTATCCAGCGCCTCCCGGTAGACGGCGAGGGTCTTATCAACCATCAACTCAATATTATACTTATCCTGTACTTTCAGGTAGGCATTTTTTGCCAGCCGGTCCGCCAGCTCTTTATCCCTGAAGATCCTGATAATCGCTTCGCTCATCCCCGTGGGGTCCGCCGGCGGGACCAACAGCCCGTTGGTGCCGTCCTCAATGATATCCACTACGCCGCCGACTTTAGTCGCCACTACCGGCACGCCTGCGGCCTGGGCCTCGATGATCACCCGACCAAAGGCCTCTTGCGTCGTGGTTGCCATTACCAGAAGGTCCAGCTGGGAAAGGATCGCCGGGATATCGCGCTGTGTTCCCAAAAACTGCGTGCAACTCAAGAGCCCCAGGCGGCGCACCAAAACCTGGATCTGTTCTTTATACGACTCTTTAGATGACGGGGCATCCCCGACTATCCAGATCTTGAGCTTGGGAAAATGCCTGGCTACCTTGGCCATCGCCTTGACGAAATCCGTATGCCCCTTGATCGGAGTAAGCCTGCCGATTATGCCGACGTTAAACTCTTCGTGGCGCTTCTCCCGGGGGCTGACAAATTTAAACCTTGTCAGGTCAACGCTGCGCGGAATAAGTTTAATTCTTTCGTGGGGAACGCCGAAATCATCGATCATATGCCTGGCGATCACATTACTTAAGGCGATCACCCGCTTACCCCAACCCATCACATAACTAAAGAAATGCTTCTTGTAGTAACCATGACAGGTAGTAATTAATACCGCGCGGCTGCGGCGGCAGGCCCAATAGGCGATCCAGGCCGGAGAGCGCGAACGCGCGTGCACGATATCGATTTTTTCCTTTTGAATAATCTCCGCCAGCTTGGGCACGACCTTGAGCTGCGCGAAAATTGCTTTTTTGTGCACGGGAAGCTTGTAATGGATCACACCGTAAGCCTCCAGCTCCGGCAGTAAGGACCCCCCGTTGGAAACCACCACCGCCTTATGCCCAAGCTCAACCAGGCGCCTGGCCAAATCGATGGTCCCTGTCTCCACTCCTCCAACATTGATTTCCGGTAGTACTTGTAGGATATTCATATTTTCGTATTTCGTATTTCGTATTTCGTATTGCGTCGTGCGTATTGCGTCATGCGTTAAAGGATTTTTGAAATTGCTTCTTCTACCAGGTCGCTATCTTTTATCGGGACGACCGCAGGATTATCTCTGGCTACCTGTATGAGCTCCGCCGCCAATTCCCGCGGCTCAACCAGGTAGATATGCTTGTGTTGCGCCAGGATCCCCAGGAACCTCCTGTGCCTTTTTCCCAGCCCTTCGGCATTAAAGACGAAAACATATTTTCCGCTGGAGGCGGCTTCCGAAATCATCGAGATACTCTCCGGAGAGACAACCACGAACCGACTCAAACCCAATATCCCTCCTACCGCCGAAGCGAAATTCTTTTTATTGGCGATAATCATCGCCTTGCAAGGCTCATATTTTGCGAATTCTTCCCCGATCAGCTCTTCAATCTTGGCAGGGGTCCTGCGGGAGGTAGTCAAGAGGATATCCGCCCCCAGCTCCTGCGCCGCCTGCTTGATCTGGCCAAAGACCTGCCGGGACAACTCTTCCGTCAGGGAAAAACCTTTATTGTCGCCGCCGATCAAAATACCGATAGAGCAACCGGATAGGCCGGCCAATGAAGATATCTCCTTTGTCAAAGATACGGCCTGCTGTTTAAGGTATTCTGGGTCAACCGGATTAACCGCTCCGTGGATAACCACGATATTTTTTCTCTGCGCAGGACGGTCATGCTGCGGCATGACCACCAAGTCAAAACGCCTGGTGCTTAAAACCGACGGGCGCATCACCACCAGAGACCTTGCCAGATTCTGCCGGGAAACAAGATAATTCACCGGCGCCAGGACAGAACCCGCGGAGATCACGATATCCGGCCTGGCCTGCCACAATTTCTCATAGCTCTCGCAGGCAAGAAACCTTCTCAGGCAGAACAGGCACCCCTGACAGCTGTATTTTCCGGAAAAGGCGGTGCTGTGCGTCAGGGCAAATTTATTTTTTACTTCGACTTCGATGATCTCGACAGAACAAAAGATATCTTTGCGCAGGAAAAACCGCTCGATGATCCCGGCCAAGGCCAGGCTCTGCCTTAAGTGCCCCGCCTTCTTATCGCTTAAAATCAGGATCTTTCTCTGATTACTGTATTTCCAGATCTTATAACGCCAGAAATATTCCTGCGGATATTTACGGATATTCTTTTCAAAGACCGCGGTAAGATTCTTGAGGTTCTCCCGCAGGTCATTGGCCGGATCAGCGGTATTCTTTAGTTCAAAGGGGGGCTCGAAAATAAACTCCTGATCTAACCCTTTCTTCCTGCGGTAATACGCCGGAACGATCACTGCCCCGTATCTCAAGGCAATCCTTAAGGCCCCTGTGGGCAAAGAGGCGTTTTTCCCGAAAAAGGCCGCTTGCTCTCCGCCGGCGCCCCCTTGATCGGCAGTCATCCCGATAGCCTGGTTGCTTTTCAACACCTCGATCAGGGCCCGGGTCTGGTTCTTACGCTGGATCAGGCGGCAGCCTTTTTGCCGGCGATAAGAATTCAACAGGTCGTTCAAAAGCGGCATCTTCTGGTCCCGCACAAAAAGATTAAACGGAAACCCCAGATTGGCACAGATGACATTCGAGAGCTCCCAGCTTCCCGCGTGCATCCCCAGAAGGATCACCCCTTTGCCCTTCCCAAAGGCCCGGGCAATATTCTCCCTTCCCGTAACCTCGATGTGCCGGTCGATGTAATCCTGATCCACCCGGGGAATGAGGAATATCTCCAGGATACTCATGACGAAATTACGGTAAAACCCCCTGGCGACCCGGGAAACCTGTTGGGGTGACATTTCTTCGCCTAAGGCCCTTTTTATGTTGGCATAGGCAATCGCCCTGCGCTTGAAGTCAAAACAATAAAAGACCTCACCCAGCACACTGCCGATAAAAACTATTGCCCCGGCGGGGAGCAGGCGGATCGGCGGGCCGATCAGCTTAATCAGCGCACAGCTTAAATAATCGATCAAGGAATTCTTGTTCATTTTTAACGATTCTCAATTCAATTTTCAGAACCAGTATCTTTAAAGGAAACCCTCCCGGTACGATACCAGCCAATCGCACGGCGTCTTTTTCCGTCGTAATCACGATCCCGATATCCTCCTGCCGGCTTTTACGCACAATCTCTTTGAGGTCCTCCGGAGAATAATCATGGTGGTCGGGAAATCTTAAGCAAAATTGCGGCCTGACCCCCAGGGAATGCAGCAGGAGCTCAAAGGAATTCGGATCGCCGATACCGCAAAGACTTAAGCTGCCCCTGACGGCAACCATCTCCGGAGGGATCAATTGTTCAGGCTGCCCCATCTCATAAAACCCTAAGGGATAATGCGTTGATTCAACGAGCAGTGCCGCCGGGTTGATCCCGGTTAAAACCTTTTTGGCGGCAAGAAGGTCATGGCCCAGGTTCACCTTGGTTAACACCAACACATCCGCCCGGCGTAAAGCAGAGAGCGGTTCTCTTAAAATCCCCCGGGGCAACAGCCTCCGGTTCCCAAACGGCCTGGTAGCATCAATAGTCACTATCTCCAGGTCCTTTTTTATCCTCCATTGCTGAAATCCGTCATCAAGGATCAAGGTATCGGCGCCATACCGGCTGGATGCCTGGGCCGCCAGCTTAACCCTGTCACTGCCTACCAGCACCGGCACACCGCTCAATTTCCGGGAAAGCAGATAAGGCTCATCCCCCATTTCTTCCACTTTGCTGCTCCCTTGACCCTTGACCCTTGACCCTTTACCCTTTCTCTTGTATCCCCGGCTTAAAATAGCCACCCTCTTACCCTTCTCGCTTAAAATCCTCGCCAGATATTCCACCAACGAAGTCTTACCGGTCCCGCCAAGGGTAATGTTGCCGATACTGATCAGGCGGCCAGAAACTTTCTTGCGGCGGCCAAGATGATAACCGCTTAAAATTTTCACTAACAGGCCATAAAGCAAAGACAGCAGGAACAAGAAAATCTTTGCGCATCCCGCGAAGAAACCTTGATATTTATCGGTAGCCAGATTGTATAGAATTTTTTTAATCATTCCTATTGAGAATAATAATATTTAAATTACGCGTTAAACTCTAAATCCTAAGCACTAAATCCTAAACAAATCCTAATGTCCTAATGACCAAAGGCTCAAAACAGAGATTTTTATAAGTTAACGTTTTTGTCATTTGAATTTTGGTCATTTGTACATTGTTTAGGATTTAGGGTTTAGAATTTAGGATTTAAGTTTATCTGTCTTCTGATATCTGAATGCTGACTTCTGACATCTGATCCGCAATAATCTGCGCATTCTTCTGCGTAGCCCCGCGGTTTTCCTCCAGCAGGCGCCTGGCCGCTTTGCCTAATGCCTCTCGTTCCTGGCGGGAGGCCAACAGCTGCCTTAGCCTTTGCTTTAAATCATGCGCGTCTTTTACCATCAGCGCGGCACCCCGGCCAACAAACAACTCCGCGATGTCCCGAAAATTATACATCTGCGGGCCGAAGAGCACAGGCTTACTCAAACTCGCCGGCTCTAAAATATTGTGCCCGCCCTTTTGCACCAGGCTCCCTCCGACAAAAACCACTTCTGCCAAAGCGTAAAAGTCATTTAGTTCTCCGATCGTATCCAGAATAAATACCCCCGCCTGTTTTTGCGTAGAAAGAGGGATTTTCCCCAGCATACTTATGCGCAGACAGGCAAAGCCAAGGTTTTTTGCCAACGCCATAACCCCCGCGGACCTTTCAGGGTGACGCGGAGCAACCAGGAGCTTTAAGCCGCCAAACTCCGGCAATAACTCACGGTAAATCTTAAAAATTATCTCCTCTTCCCCGGGATGAGTGCTGGCTGCCACAAAAAGCCTGCCTTCTTTGCTTAGGCGCAGCTTAAAGTCGGCATGTTTCTGCTCCAGGGGCTGGCGGTATTTAAGGTCAAACTTCATATTACCGGTAACAATGATCTTTTCCGGAGTCACCCCCAGAAGAGACAGCCTTTGCCGGTCGGTTTCTGTCTGCGCACAAAAAAGGGTAATCTTATTCAGTAAGGGGCGCAACAAGGGCTTTACCAGAAAATAACCTTTAAAAGACCGGTCAGAGATCCTGCCGTTAACGACAATTATCGGAATACGGTTCTGATAAAGCCGCCTGATCAAGTTCGGCCATAATTCAGTTTCGACTATGATAAAAACCGCCGGCCTGATCCGGTTGATCACCTTTTTAACGATAAAACTAAAATCCAGGGGCAGATAGGTTACAAAATCCCCTTTTCCTGCGGCATCGTCCGCAACCTGGTTGCCGGTCGCGGTGACGGTAGAGACAACCATCTTTTTTTCCGGAAATCTTTTTTTAAGCTCTTCCAGCAGCCCTTTTACCGCCATCATCTCTCCCACGCTCACGGCATGGACCCAGACCGGACGGTCTATCTGTAAATCTTTCGGCAATCTACCGAGCCGCGCAGGAAAATCACGATGGAACTTCCCTTTCCAAAAATAGAACGGAAGGTAAAGCAGGCTGATGAGTAGAAAAATCAAATCATAGAGAATAAACATTGTTATATTTAGTTAAATGGTTAAATGGTTAAAAAATTAAATAGGCCAATTTACTATTTAACAATTTAACTATTTAACTATTTAACCAGCTCCTCCTACAATGCCCTACGCTCTTGGATGCGCCTTGTCATAGACGCTCTTCAGCTTTTCAGTAGTCAGATGCGTGTAAATCTGGGTCGTGGAAAGGTTAGCGTGGCCCAAAAGCTCCTGCACGCTCCTTAAATCTGCGCCATGATTCAAAAGATGCGTGGCAAAGGAGTGCCGCAGGGTGTGCGGCGAGATCCCATCCCTGAGGCTGGCCAGGCGCAGGTATTTTCCCACCGCGTCCCGGATACCCCTGGTAGTAATCCGCCTGCCGTTCTTATTCAGGAATACCGCCCGTTCCTCTTTTTTTCTTAGCTCCAGGTAGTTCCTGATCGCCCTGATGGCATGGTCCCCGATGGGAACCAGGCGCTCCTTCTTGCCCTTGCCCATCACCTTGAGCGTGCCGGTAATCAGATCCATATCCTCGATATTCAGTCCGGCCACCTCGGAAATACGCATCCCGGTAGAATAGAATGTTTCGATAATTGCCTTATTGCGTAACCCCAGCTCGTCCCGGCCGTCTTTTAACACCACAGAGTCGATCAGCCTGATCACCTCTTCCTCGGTCATGAACTGCGGAAGATGCTTGTCCAGTTTCGGGCTGGAAAGCGAAAGTATCGGGTTGGTCTTTAACAGCCCTTCCCGCGTCAGGAATTTAAAGAACGA
>JAQUQA010000036.1:6805-9488 GCA_028716305.1 Candidatus Omnitrophota bacterium
CCGGGAAGCGTCTTGGAGGTGAACCGGCACTTGGGGAAATTTGAACACCCGTAGAAAAACCCGCGCTTGGAACGCCGCTCGATCAATTCCCCGCCGCAATCCGCCTGGGGGCACTTTACACCCGAAGTGATGGATTTGGAAAACTTGCATTCCGGAAAACCCGAACAGCTCAAGAATTTACCGCGGCGCCCCCACTTCACGATCATTGGCTTCGAACATTTCTCGCAGATCTGATCGGTAGTGATCACCTCTTTCTTAATATGCGTCTGGGCGAAATCCAGGCTTTCCTTGAATGGCTGGTAAAATTCCTGCAGTACCTTTAATTTATCGATCTTGCCTTCTTCGATCTGATCAAGTTCTTCCTCCATCAGGGCGGTGAACTTGACATCCATGATCCTGGGAAAATATTCCACCAGCATATCGCAGACCTTAAAACCCAACTCTGTAGGCTGGAAGTAACCTTTCAGCCTGCGCACGTAATTGCGCATGATCAGGGTATAAATTATCGGGGCATAGGTTGAGGGCCTGCCGATACCCTCCTCTTCCAGGGCCTTGACCAGAGAGCTGTCGGAATAGCGGGCCGGCGGCTTGGTAAAATGCTGGGAAGGCAGAAGTTTCAATAACTCCAGGACCTCGGAATTTTTCAACACGGGGATGGAATTCTTATCCTTCTCATCGCCGAGCTTGGCGTAGACAGCGCTGAAACCGGCAAAGATCATTGTCGATCCGGAAGCCCCAAAGAGATACTCATCGGCATTGATATCCACCGAAACCACGGAATACCTGGCCGGGGTCATCTGGCTGGCGATAAACCGGTTGTAGATCAACTCATACAGTTTATACTGTTCCGGAGAAAGAAAATCCTTCAGGCTCTCCGCGGGACGGTCAATCAGGGTGGGGCGGATCGCCTCATGGGCCTCCTGGGCGAGCTTGCGGGCCTTATAGACATTCGGCTCCGCGGGAAGATAATCCTTGCCGTAATGCTTCAGGATATGGTTTCTCAGTTCATGAATCGCCTCCGGGGCCACGCGCACCGAATCAGTACGCATATAGGTAATCAATCCAACCGGGGCATCAGCGCCGATATCAATACCCTCGTAGAGCTGCTGCGCGACGATCATCGTCTTTGTGGCATTGAATTTATGTTTATTAAAAGCCTCCTGCTGCAGGGTGCTGGTGATAAACGGCGGGTCGGGATAACGTTTCTTTTCTTTGGTTTCTACCGAGGTCACGATAAACTGCTTACTTTTAAGAGTATCGACTATTTTATCAGCCTGCTCCTTATTCTTGATCTCCGCTTTTTTTTCTTTGATCTTTTCTAATTTGGCGCTGAAATTTTCGCCGTCCCCTTTTTTCTGCAGGAGGGCCTCGACCTCCCAGTATTCCTGCGGGACAAAGGCATTGATCAGCTTTTCCCGCTCGACTATCAGCCTCAAGGCCACTGACTGCACGCGTCCGGCGCTTAAACCGCGCACGATCTTCTTCCACAATAGCGGGCTCAGGAAATAACCGACAATCCGATCCAGGATCCTGCGGCCGGCCTGGGCCTCGATCATCTGCGCATCAAAATCGCGGGCATGCTTGAAAGACTCCTTGATTGCCGCGGGGGTAATCTCGTGAAAGACCACGCGCTTGACGGCTTTATCCTTAAAAATCCTCTCGCTGATCTGCCAGCCGATCGCCTCGCCCTCCCGGTCGGGATCGGTAGCCACGAAGATATTCTTTTTGCCCTTGGCCTCTTTTTTCAGCCCGTTGAGGACTTTTTGTCTGCCGGAGATCACCACATAAGTAGGCTGGAAATTATTCTCCATGTCCACGCCTATTTTTTTCTGCGGCAGGTCGATCAAATGCCCCATCGAAGAAACTACGACAAAACCCTTACCCAGGATTTTGCTGATCGTCTTTGCCTTTGTCGGAGATTCTACTATTACCAGGTCCTTAGTTTTCATCATTTACTCCTTGCATAACTTTTGCCGGGAAGCTCCTTGATCAATCCCTTGAGCTGTAAATCCATAAGCCTTCCGGCAAGAAACGAAGCGCTGATACCCGATCTTTCCGCAATCTCATCAAATGAAACCGGCGCCCGGGAAATCAACCCAACCAACTGATCGCCGCCGCAAGAGAAACCAGGAAGACCCTGCTCCCCTTGATCTGCCTTTTGCGGCGCGTCAGCGGAAAAAATCCCCGGGGTCAACTCATCGGTTATATCCTCAACAGAAGAAACCAACTTCGCCCCTTGCTTGATTAATTCATGCACTCCAAAAGAACCGTGCAGCCCTATCTTTCCCGGCACGGCAAAAACCTCTCTGCCCTGCTCTAAAGCAAAATCCGCAGTAATCAGCGCCCCGCTGTTCCTGGCCGCTTCCACTACCAAAACACCCAGGCTCAATCCGCTGATCAGCCGGTTACGCCGGGGGAAGTTTTGCCTTAACGGCAGTTCCTGCATGGGGAATTCCGAAATAACCGCTCCACCCAGGGAGATCTTTTCGGCTAACCCCATATTCTCCTGCGGATATATATTGGCAAATCCGCTGCCGATCACGGCAATCGTCCTGCCGCATGCCTCCAGCGCCGCCTGATGCGCCGCGGTATCGATCCCGCGGGCCATTCCGGAAACTACCGTGAACCCGCGCTGCGCTAATTCTGCGGAAAATTTTTCCGCGCACTCTAACCCGTAAAAAGA
>JAQUQA010000037.1 GCA_028716305.1 Candidatus Omnitrophota bacterium
CCCTGATATCGGGATCATCGTCAACGACTAATATTTTAACCGGCATAAGTTCTCCTAAATTTTAACCCGCCTGAGGTAACGTAAAACTGAAAGTCGAGCCTGCCCCGATGGTGCTTTTTACCCAGATCTTTCCTCCATGCGCTTCGATAATACGTTTGACCAACGACAGTCCCAGGCCTGTTCCTTTTGCCTCCTGGTTTATAGAGTTATCTACGCGATAGAATTCTTCGAAGATGGCCTCGCGGGCCTCTTCAGGGATCCCGCATCCGGTGTCACTGATGTCTATCTGGATCATCCCGTCCTTTTTAGCGCAGCGTATGGAAATTTCCCCTTTTGGCGGGGTGAATTTTAAGGCATTTCCGACAATATTGATCAGCACGCGGCTGACCTGGCTGGCATCGACAAAAACAGTGTTTGCCTCCGCAGGGATGTCGTAAGAGAGCCCCAGTTGTTTCTCTTTTAATTGCACGCTAAGCAGGTCCGCGACCTGGATAACGATATCCTTGAGGTTGTTTTGCTCTCTTTTCATGATCACCCTTCCGGATTCGATGCGCGCGATATCCAAAAGATCGTTGACCATATGGGTGAGTTCATCGCTATGCCGATTTATTTTTTCCAGGCGCAAACGGATGTCTTCCGGCAGGTCCCCGAGTTTTCCGGTCAGGAGTATCGAGGCGTATCCTTTAATAGAGGTCAGCGGCGTCCTGAGTTCGTGGGAAACCGCCGAGATAAAATCGGTCTTTCTTTTACTGATCAGCTTGACCTCCTCAAAGGCAACCTTTAATTCCCGGGTGCGCTCATCGACTTTCTTTTCCAGGTCCTGTTGGGCGCGCCAGGTCTTTTCGAATAAGCGGGCATTGTCCAGCGCCTGGCCGATCTGATTGGCCACGATAGTGATGAGCTCTTCGTCCCCGGCGGTGAGGTTTATATCGGTATTATCCGTTCCCACGATCAAGAACCCCGTATTTCCCTCTTTTGGGGTGATAGGAGAGAGGATAAAAGACGATGTCTTGAAAGTCTCTGCGATCTTCCTGGCCAATGCGGCCAATCCGGCCCCGGAGATCGCAGAAACCGTCTTGTTGGCCCTGGTAAGTTCCAGGTAGGTTTCCTTGTCTCTGGAGACCTGGGATTCAATGTTGCGGATATCCTCTCCCAGGTATCCGATATTAAGAACAAGATGGAAATCCCGCGCCTCTTCGTTAAAAAGGAAGATGCAGGATTTTTCAAAACCGAGGTCCTTAAGGTACGCGGGGTCGATCATCCTGAATATCTGATTTTCTTCCAGTGTCGTGCTGATGGCGCGGGAAAGTTTTTGCAGAGTGTAAAGACTGGTTACTTTTTTATCAAGTTCCTCCTGGGTTTTGTTCAGTTCCAGGTCCGTCCGCACGATCAGCTTTGCCTGTTCGTCCATTTCGTCAAGCGAGGTCTTGAGATGGTCGATCTGGGCATGCAGTTTTTTGATGCGGTCCATTTTGTCGGCGATAATCAAGGCGAGGGAAATCGCCACAACAGCAATGATCGTTGCCAGTATGTATTCTATCATAGCGTTATGCCTTTAGCCTCCTATGGCCAGCACCGTGAAAGTCTGATTATGAAAATATGACCTTCCGCGGTAATTAATCGCCGTTAAAGGGGCTTGTTCTCCGAAGGTATAGAATCCGATGATCGGGATCTCCCTGCCCATTACTTCTTTGATCGCCTCAAGCTCTTTAAAGGCGTTCCTTCCTAATAGTATATACCTTGAAATTGAATCAAATACCAGAATAAAATAAATATCATAACCGGTCAGCCTGTTTTTGGCCTCGCTTAAGGCTTGTTTCGCCGCGTCCAGGCAGGATTCCTTTGTGCCGATCATCAGCCTGATATCACTGTTTTCCGGGACGTCTCCCTGGAACACCAGCGATCCGTCTTCTTCGATGGCGATAATATTGCGTAAAAGGTATTCTTTTTCTCCGGAGAGGTAGATCCCGATGGGATAAAGGACGGAGATGTGTTTTAGCTCTTTCTTCAGCTCCGCAATATTGTAAGCGAAATATTCCTCATAAAGTCTGACCGCGGGAGCCCCGTCGATCTGGTAGACCACGTTATCTTTCGAACGGGTGACCTTGCGCAGCTTGCCCAGCGGCTGCCAACCGTGTTTTACCCCCAGGCCGAACCTGACTTTTCCTCCCAGCAATAAGCCGCAGGCACCATCGTTGAATACCGTTTGGTTGAAATGAAGGCAGGTCCTTGAAAAATGCATGTTGTCAGAGGCGCTGGCGCCGATCAAAGGAAAACTATACCCCAATCTTAATTGCAAGCCGTGGATCAGGTTGGAGCCTTCTTTGATCAATCCGTCTGAAAAAATTATGCTGAGATCCCTGCGGACATTTTGGAACCCGTAGATAAGTTTTTCCCCCAGTTCCTGGCCAGCAACCAGAGAGGTTTTCGTTCCGATTTCCCGGACATGCCCGGTGTTGCAGAATACATCTTCGGGGAACCCTAAAAGGAGAATGACGATGCCGTGCTTGGTGATGCCGTAGGAAGAGATAATTGCCGCGCCGCTGCAGCCAATGATCGGCGTGTTTTCAAGGTGTATGCTGATTGTCTTTAAAAGGGTGGAATGTGAGAGGTCTGTGGAGCAGAAAACTATGGCCAGGCTTACCTTTTCGGAATGAAAGCTTGTCTTTGCCTGGTGAACGGCTTCCTGGGCGGCCCGCACCGGGTCTTTTTCCGTACTTAAGCCCAAACCGGCATATATTTTTGACATATAATTGAGTTTATGGTCAGTTATGGTGCGTTAGGGGCAAAATCAGGCTTTTCGCAAGACAGTATATTACTTAAACACAAAAGGGTCAATAATTATATTGACCCTTCGGAAAAATATGCTATTATTTTAATATCTTTTAAGCGTTATTTTTAGCGTTTAGGGAATGGCGCTTAGTACGAATATTTGATTTTACGCGGTACGCCGTACGCGGTACACAGTACGAACTTGGCCCCATCGTCTAGCCTGGTCTAGGACGAATGGTTCTCAGCCATTAAACACCGGTTCAAATCCGGTTGGGGCTACCAATCTGGTACATACAGAGAACCTCCTCTTTCGAGGGGGTTTCTTTGTTTGGGATGCGCAAGGGGATGGTGTATTCGACTTCCGCTTTTGGGTAGTCAATGCGGATTTCCTTGATAAAGGTGCGCATAAAGGATTTTCTCTCCACGATCGAACCCGTCATCAGCGTTTCCTTCAGATCAAGCACATAAGGCCGTATCTCTTCATCGGTGAGCTCAATCGGTTCTTGATGCGTCTTTTGGGATTCGATCTCTTGAATTTCAGCGGCCAAGAGGTCGATTTCATCGTTTAGCTCTTTTATTCTGGGCGCTACGTCCGAATAATTGAGCGTGCCGGTTTCAATCGTGTTATAAAGTTTTCTGCGGCGTTCGCGTTTCTCCTCGATATTGGCTTGCAAGCTGGCAATCTTGGCGGCGTAATCTTTGACAAACAAATTAACCTCTTCATTAACGAAGAGGAGAAATTTCTTCACGTTCTCCTCGGTGAGGACGCGTTCTTTAAGCGTCTTTACGATGAAGGCTTCGAGTTTTTCGGCGTTTAATAGCTTTTGATTGCAGTGGCCGGGCCCCATCTTGACGTAGCTCTGGCAGGTGTAGTAGTGGTATTTACCGGCTTTCGCTCCGCAGGCGGCCATGGAGTGGTCGCATTTCTTGCATTTGAGCATGGTACTTAACAGATGGTCTGAAGACGCGGCTCGGGGAGGTATAACAAACCTTGTTCTTTGTTTCTGGAGAAGCTGTGCCCGCTCGTAGCTATTTTTATCGATGATGGCTTCATGGGCGTTCGGGGTTTTTATGATCTGGCTCTTGTTTTTGTGATCACGCCAAACTACTGTGCCGGTGTAAGTTTCATTCTTGAGGATATAGCTGATAGTAGAGATATTCCACGGCTTACCGTTTCTTCGCCTCAAGCCTTCCCTGTTGAGCTCTTTGCTTACTCCCTTGATGCCGTTTCCTCTTAAACACATAGCGAAGATACGTTTGATAAGCTCAGCTTCCTGCGGTACGACTTTGAGTTTGTTCTTTAGATTCTTGCCGACCTGAATTTTCTCGACATTGTACCCGTATGGTTCCCGGCCGCCATTCCAATATCCACGACTGGCATTTTCCCGCATACCCCTTACCGTATCTTGCGCTAAATTCGCCGAATAGAATTCATCCATCGCCTCGACAATTGCTTCCATGAGCTTGCCGGTGGCATTGTCTTCAAATTTCTCATTCATCGAGATGACTTGAATTCCTTTTTTGCGCAGGAGCGATTTAAAGATGATCGAATCTTCGCGATTACGCGCGAAGCGATTGAGTTTCCAGACGAGGATAGCTTGAAAGGGCGGGTTCTTTTGCTTGGCGGTTGCAATCATCTCTTGAAATTGCGGCCGGTCAGCACTCCGGGCGCTTTCGGCGGCATCCACGTATTCGTGGACGATCGTCCATTCTTTACGCAGGGCATAATCCCGGAGAGACTTTAACTGGGCCGGAAGGGAAAGGTCTTTCTCGGCTTGTTTCTCGGAGGATACTCTGGCGTAAAGGACAACATTCATTTTTAGCTCATCCATGGCGAGAGGTGATTGACAGACCAGCCCGCGCTTCCCTTTAATTTAGGCACAGCTTTTCTTAAGGCGTCTTGAGTTGCTTTAAATAAAAGCGATGTTTCATAACCGTTGACAGCCGACGATTGCTCGGAAAATTCTCCGTCACCCGTTACTGTCTGGGTTGTTTTTTCTGTTCCTTTGATAATCTCATCTGAAGATGGCGCGGCTGTGCGGCCTTCGGTTTCTATGCAGGTGACCATAACGCGGTAGCGGACGCATTTTTTGCCGTCAGCAGTATATTCTTCTCTTTTTACGTCATCGGTTTTCCAATTCAACTTCTTGACCTTATTCCCGTCTTGGATAACGGCTACGATGTAAGGCTTTGCCAGCAAGGTAGATTTTTTCAGATGCTGGGTGTGTATCTCGACAATAAAGCGTTTCACGTCTAGAGAAACACCTTTAGGGTCGATACGTACCCCGGATTTTAAATCTGGATCATTGATGATGTGTGTAAAAAGCTTGTCGATCCTCTGCTCGTAGGTCTCTTCGACGTCCTTTTCTTCCAAGTATCCGGCCGCTTTCAACAACTCCTGCGAGGAAACATTGTAATAGTCGGCAATTAGCCGAAGCCTATCGGGAGGAGGAAGCCGCCTGCGCGAACCGGTCTCTAACTGCGATAAATAGGCGTTAGAAATTCCGGTTGCCTTCTCGACGTCAACCAAGCTTACCCCTTTTTGCTCACGCAGAGACTTCAAAAACTGTCCGAACGGAAACTTTTGTTTAATCCCTTTAATGGCCATGGTGTAGCCTCCTTTTAACAAGAATAGTACCATGCCTTGCTACAAAATGCAAGTGTTTTCTTCAAACGAATGATTGACAAGGCAGGCGCGTGGTGCTATCTTATTTGTGAGTGAAATATACATTCGTTTGCAAGAAGGAGAACGGGCGATGAAAGTGAACCTCAAAACAAAATTTATAAGGAAAAAGTTGGTCAGGAAAAACCTTTCGCAGAACTGGCTTGCTTCGAGGGCCGGAGTCACCAGCGGTTATATGTCGCAATTGATGGACGGCTCGCGGCATCCCTCGCCAAAGTTACGGCAGAGGTTGATGGATGTCTTCCCGGAATGTGAGTTTGATGACTTATTCCTAATCAAAGAGAACGCATAAATATGAGCGGTTGCGCAGTGGACATAATGCCGGTTGAATCACACGACCCTCTCGAAGAGGGGCTTCACATACTGGCGAGGATCGTGGCCCGGGATATCTTGGCCAAAAGGGCTATGAATGGCCGGGCAATAAAACCTCAAGGCGGTGAAGGCAATGGGAACTTACAGGACCAGTGATTTATATTTGTCGGCCTATCTTAAGGCCAAAGGATTGCGGCTGATTGATAAGCGCCGGGATGGCAACAAATTCGTTTTTATCTTTGACGACCGGCAAGACCGCAAAGATTTGATTCAAGAGTTTTTCAATGACGGCATGGTGAATATTACGGCGTTTAAGAGTGCCATTCAAGACTTAAAGACAATGGTCTTTAACGTGTGAGACAAGGAGCATATTGATATGGAGATTGTAAAAAGTAAAATCCCGCAACAGCTACAAAAAGACGGCTTCGGCTTTGTGAGGCTGAAAGCCCGGACAAAAATCCCCTTTGAGCAAGACTGGCAGAATAAGCCTTATTCTTTCACCGACATTCAGTCGTGGATTGATCAGGGCGGCAATTACGGCGTGCAGGGCGGCTACAGCAGGCTGATCATTGTTGATGCCGACACCCCACAGATCGCTGAGATACTGGCCAATAAATTTCCAGAGACGTTGACAGTCAAGACGCCCCGCAAGGGTTTTCATTATTATTTCTTTTGCGACGGCATAGACAAAAAGATTGTCTTGAAGAAAGATACGCTAGCCAAGAAAGAAGACCATTTCGGTGAGATTATTACTAAAGGATCGCAGGTCGTGGGGCCCGGCTCAATTCACCCAGACACCGGCACGGAGTACGAGGTTGTTAAGGACCTTGAGATTGCAGAGGTGAGCCGGGAGTTAATCCTCTCCGAGTTTGTAGAATATATCCCGCTTGAGTTTCCACAAAAAGACGCTGAGACAGAGATTGAGAATGTCAGCGTTGTTGACGTGCTTAATAAAAAAGGTGTCCAGCTTCATCGTGTCGGTGGCCAGCTTGTTTGCGGGCATCCGGTGCATGGATCAACGAATAACAATAACTTCGTGGTTCATCCGGAAAAGAACGTCTGGCATTGTTTCAGATGTGGCACCGGTGGCGGGGCCTTATCCTTGATCGCTGTTTTGGAAGGCGTGATCCAGTGCGCTGAAGCGGTGACCGGCGGGCTTCGGGGCGACAAATTCACTCAAGCCTTACGCCTCGCAAAAGATGTTTATGGTTTTGACGTGAAAGTTAAACCATTGGATCGGGCCGAGACGATTCTTTCCGAAGATAAACTTGCCGCGTTGGAGGCAAAGATTAAAGCGATACCGTCGGAAACTCCCCCTGTCAAGATTCCCGCTCTGCTCGATCCTATTCTCAAAGAGATCGCCGTCTTTAATGTGGCGCAGGGAGACGCGCTTCTTAAACACACCATCAAAGATCATTTTGGTTTCACGAATGACGAGCTCAAAAGCTACGAAAAGGTGCTCAAAATTTACCGCAAAGATCCCAAGGAAGACGAAGGTAAAAAATCTTTAAGCAAAGCAGAGCTCATCGACATTTTGCATGATGAGCAAGGAAGTAAAACAATCCATCCGGCGCAGGATTACGCGGACGGGGTTATGAATTACGCGGTCAAGGTCAGAGATGCCGTGTGTCTTATTACCTCTGATGGCCGTTTGTTCAGCTTGGATGATGCCGTTGACGAGGGCTTTGCGCTTAAGCATGACACCGTGGACACTTCACGGTTTTCAGCTAAAGGTATCTGCGCGTTTGTAGGCGGGCAATATGAAGTCAGCATTCCGCGGCTCTATCAGAAAACTTACGACTACATCAAGCGGTTTATTCATTTCCCGGAGGAGGCGTATCTGCATTACCTCACGCTATGGGTTATGGGGACGTATGTCTTTATGATCTTTCGGTATTATCCGTATGTCTGGCTGAATGCCGAGAAGGGATCCGGTAAAACGCTTTTGATGGAGATCCTCTCCGCAATAGCTTTTAATGGCGATCTTGTCACGAATCCCACGGAGTCGGTTATTTTCCGGGATATTTCTAATAACCTGATTACTATGTTTGTCGACGAGGTTGAAAAGCTCAGGAAACACGACAAAGATGTATATGGTTCAATCATCAGTGTGTTTAACGCAGGGTTCAATAAGTCAGGCGTGGTCAAGCGTTCGGAGGCGACCGGCCAAGGCGGATTTGTGGTCAAGGCTTATAGCGCGTATTCTCCCAAGATGTTTGCCGGAATCAGCGAGATTGATGACGTGTTACAGGATCGTACTGTCCGGGTTTCAATCCTGCGGAAAAAAGACAACGAGACGGTTCAGCGATATAAGGGCACGGCCGAGATCATTGAGCTTCAGCGGAGCATCCGGGATGATCTTTATGTGTTCGGCCTCACCTTTGCCCGTGATATCGCGGAGTTTTATCACAAAGAAGGGCCGGACGGTATCGAGGGTTTAAGTCATTTGACCAATCGGGAGCTCGATATCTGGGAGCCGATATTTCTTTTGGCCAATGTGGTGGACGCTTCCTCAGGCACTGACACTTTGACGCGGACGATGGAAGAATTGAGCAAGAAATCCCTTAACGAGAAACAGTCAGACAGCGTTTCGCAGAACGAAACCTACAAGATTTTGACGGTGCTCAAGTCCATGCTTGATGAGGTGACGGCTTTAAGCGCTGATGGCGATATCCGGGTGTTTGATGCGGAGCGCGTGCTGGAGTATTTCAAGGCAACAGAAGAATTTGAGTGGATCGAAAAGACCAATGTCCTAACCCGCAGGCTTAAGAAGGTCAAGGTAACTTCGGATCAGCGGCGTATCGATGGCGAAAAGAAGCGGATTTATATCATGAATATCAAGGATTTCTATGATTTGTGCGAGCGGTTCAAGATTTAGCGGGGTATGTGTGAAAATTTACCTCTACAGGGTGGCAAAATATTTTAAGGCTTTAAGGCGGATGGTCGTATTCAGCTTTGTTTTTAGCACGTTACACCGCCTTAAAATACCAGAATGGATTAAATCCGATTTAAGGCAGATTTTAAGACAACATAACACTATGAATTGTAATGAGTTATGCTTGGCTGGCTTAAAGTCTTAAAACCAAATCAAGGGTAGACAGAAATGAATAATTTACAGGGTAGCCTGCAGTCGTTCAAGGTGATGCGCCAGCGGGCAAAACAGACGGAACCAATTGAGGAGGAGATCGATGTCTTGGTTAAAATGTACACCGCAATCGGCCCGGAGAACGAATTACTCAAGCTGGAGTTTTCAAAGCGCTGGGAGCGGCTTCCGGAGGCCAAGCGTGCGGAACTGGTTGAGCGGCTTCTCAAAGACGGGCTTTTGCCGCCGGTTATCAGAGAGGCCCTTGAGATATTCAACGGCAAAGTGGTAAGCCTTGTTTAGTTGTCGGGAGGTTTCATAATGGCCACAAGAAAGCAGATCGAGTCAAATAAAAAGAACGCGCTCGTTTCAACCGGGCCCGTTACT
>JAQUQA010000038.1:0-2670 GCA_028716305.1 Candidatus Omnitrophota bacterium
CGCCGATGTAGCTCAGTTGGTAGAGCAGCGCTTTCGTAAAGCGCGGGTCGGAGGTTCGATCCCTCTCATCGGCTCCAGTATAAACCATCCGGGCCCGGAAGAACAATGGCCAAATTTAAGACCATACTAAAAAACCGCGATTTTTTTCTTTTATGGGTGGGCCAGATCATCTCTCAGTTCGGGGACAGGCTGACTTTTATGTCCCTGATCGGTTTTGCCTATTCCAAGGGCGAGCAGGGTTCTCCGACAGATATCTTTAAGATCCTTTTCTTTACGATCATCCCGGTTTTTGTTATTGGCCCGGTTGCCGGGGCCTATGTCGACCGCTGGGACAGGCGCAAGACCATGTATGCCTGTGATTTTTTAAGAATGGGCCTGGTCTTATTGATCCCGCTTTTTCTTTTTCATTACCGCAGCCTCCCGCTGGCCTTTTTGCTGGTGTTCCTGTCTTTTTCCGTGGCCAGGTTTTTTCTGCCGGCCAAGCTTTCCATAGTCCCCGACCTGGTGGATAAGAAAGATCTTTTGATCGCCAACTCCCTGGTAAATATTACCGGGATGATCGCCTTTATCTTCGGTTCGGGGATCGGGGGCCTGCTGGTGGAAAAAGTGGGCGCGGAAAACGGGTTTTATCTTGATGGTTTGAGTTTTTTTATATCAGGGATGATGATCTTTTTTATCTCCAGCAGAAAAGGCGTTTCCATCAACCTGCGCAAGATCGGCAGGTTCGGAGGAGAGCTGGTGGAGGCAATCAAGAAATCTCTGGTTCAGGAGATCAGGGAGGGTTTTTCTTATTTTCTCAAAACCCCGGATATCCGTTTTACCGCCGGTATTCTTTTTACCCTGGCCTCGGCGCTGGGAGTGGTATCGGTAGTTTCCATCGTTTTCGTGCAGGACACCCTGGGTTCGGCGACAAAGGACCTGGGTTTTTTGATCATGTTCCTCGGCGTTGGCCTTTTTTTCGGGACGTTGCTTTATGGCAGGTTTGGGCAGCGCCTCTCGGTTTATAAGGCGATTTTTGCTTCATTGATTTTAAGCGGGATAATGCTCATTGCCTTTGCCGTGGGCTTAAGCAGGTACCCGGATTTCCGCCTGGCCGCTGTCCTGGCCCTGGCCTTTGGTTTTCTGACCGCCCCGATTCTGATCGTTTCCAATACCATCATCCATAGGACCAGCGAAAACTCCATGCGCGGTAAAATTTTCAGCTCTCTGGAGCTGGTAATGCACCTGGGATTTCTTTTATTTATGTATATCAGCACTATCCTGGCGGAGAGATTCAGCCATGTCTCGATCCTTTCCGCTATCGGGATAGTTTTTTGTTTTGTCGGGATCATTAACTTTATATTTTGCCGAAAGATGTCATGGTTAGATTAAAAGAGCACAAGGAACTTACTGAAAGTAAGGCCATTGAAAGGTTTCCCGCGCCGGCGCGCGTCTATATCCCTTTGTCGCAGCATCTGGGTAAGTCCTGTCAGCCGCTGGTAAAATTGCAGGATCAGGTTTTTCTCGGGCAGAAGATCGCCTCTGCAGAGGCGCATGTTTTTTCTCCGATCCACGCCTCTGTTTCAGGGAAAGTGGTTGGTTTGCAGGATTGGCCGCATCCCTTGTTGGGCAGGTCGCCGGCAATCGTCATAGAGAATGACGGTACCGATAATCGTCCTTCGTCCTTCGTCCCTCGTCCTTCGAAATCCGTGGAGGAACTGTCGCCTGAAGAAATGCGGAGCATTATCTTTGAGGCCGGTATCGTCGGCATGGGGGGAGCGAGTTTTCCGACCCAGATAAAACTTAACCCGCCTAAGCCGGTGGATACCTTGATCGTTAACGGCGCGGAGTGCGAGCCTTATTTAACCTGTGATTGCCGCCTGATGCTGGAGAAAAGCGCGGAAATCTTAAAGGGGATAGGGCTGGTAGTAAAATGCCTTGGCGTAAAGAACGTTTATATCGCCATCGAAGATAACAAGCCCGAAGCAATCAGGCTTTTTGAGAGCGCCGTTCACGGAACGCCGTACGCCGTTCGAGTCCTTAAGACCCAATACCCTCAAGGGGGGGAAAAACAACTGATCAAAAAAGTCCTGGGCAGAGAAGTTCCTTCCGGCAAGCTTCCTTTTGATATCGGAGTAGTGGTGCACAACGTAGGCACGCTTCTGGCAATCTACGAGGCGGTTTATCTGAACAAGCCTTTATATGAACGGGCGGTCACTGTTACAGGCAGTATCCTTTCTAATCCGAAGAATCTTCTGGTGCGTATCGGTACTCCGATTAGCGCCTTGATTGATTACTGCGGGCCATTAAAAGAGGCCGCCGGTAAGGTGATTGTCGGAGGGCCGATGATGGGTTTGGCCCAATACAGCCTGGATGTCCCGGTGATCAAATCAACCAGCGGTATCGTCGTCTTGAGCCGGAAGGAAGCGGTTAAACCGATTGAAGAGTTTTGTATCCGTTGCGGAGCCTGTGTCCGGGATTGCCCTGCCGGGCTTATGCCCTGCATGATCAGCCTGGCAAGCTCAGCGGGTAATTGGGCCCTGGCCCAGGAGTATAATGTAGCCGATTGCATTGAATGCGGGATCTGCGCCTATGTCTGCCCGGCGAAGAGAGATATGGTACAGCAGATGAAACATGCCAAGTTTATGTTAGCCAAAACAAAATGAGAGAAACCACCAGATATATTACCGT
>JAQUQA010000038.1:2770-3920 GCA_028716305.1 Candidatus Omnitrophota bacterium
GCGGCCAGGGCATTTCTCTTGATCTCCTGGCCGGTGTATATGTCTGGTTATGCCAAGCCTTTTTCTTACCCCGACGCGGTGGCTAGCGCGACTCCGCTGAATCTTTTTAAAGAATCAAAATTGAATCTCGCGGAAATGGGATTGAATTATTGGGATTTGTTTCTCGGGCGGCATGGCGGCTGTATCGGAGAGGTGGCCATCTACGCGCTTTTGATTGGGGCGATTTTTCTGCTTATTTTAAAGATTGTCAGCTTGCATATCCCGTTAAGCTTTCTTTGCGCGCTTGGTTTATTCAGCTGGCTTTTTCCCGCTCAAGGGTTTGCCAAGGGGGATCCTTTATTTGCCGTCTTAACGGGGGGAGCGGTCCTCGGCGCTTTTTTTATGGCTACGGATTATGTTACTTCGCCTTTGACCCGCCGCGGCCAGATAATATTCGGCGCCGGCTGCGGGACCATCACTTTTATCATCAGAAGATGGGGAGGATATCCGGAGGGGGTATCTTTTGCCATCTTGATCATGAATGCCTTTGTTCCGTTAGTGGACCGCTGGCAGCGCCCGCGGGTCTACGGGAGGGGTAAATAACCATGTCCGGCTTGTTTAAAGAATTCAGTAAGGGGATCTTCCGGCAAAACCCTATTTTCATGATCGTCCTGGGTCTTTGCCCGACCCTGGCGGTATCGACTTCTTTGGAGAATGCCATGGGTATGGGGGCGGCCGCGACCTTTGTTTTAATTTGTTCGAACGTGATGATTTCGGCAATCAGGAAGATCGTCCCGCGCAGCATCCGCATACCTTGTTTTATCGTGGTGATCGCTTCTTTTGTGACGATTGTAGAGTTGTTGATGGCGGCGTATCTGCCGCAGTTGGCAAAGAGCCTGGGGATCTTTGTTCCTTTGATCGTGGTGAACTGCATTATTATGGGCAGGGCGGAGGCCTTTGCCGGCCGCAGCCCGGTTTTTCCGTCATTGCTGGACGGTGCGGGGATGGGACTGGGTTTTACCCTGGCCTTAGGAATTGTGGCGTTGATCAGGGAATTTTTAGGCAGCGGTAAGGTCTTTAATGTTACCCTGTTTAAGAGCTTTGAGCCGGCGGCAATCATGGTGCTTGCCCCCGGGGCATTATTGACCCTGGGGTTATTGATCGCCCTGGC
>JAQUQA010000038.1:4020-9130 GCA_028716305.1 Candidatus Omnitrophota bacterium
TTTATGGGTTTTAACGGGTTTAGATTTTAACCATGATTATTTTAGCGACGATTTTAACCTTAAGCGGTCTGGGGCTGATTTTCGGCATCGGGCTGGCCTTTGCCTCAAAAAAGTTCTGCGTAGTCACGGACCCGCGCCTGGAAAAAGTTTATAATAAGCTTCCCGGCGCCAACTGCGGGGCCTGCGGCTCTCCCGGTTGTATGGGGTTTGCCGAGGGGTTGATCCACGGTTCGTGCAGTGTAAACGGCTGCACGGTAGTCAAAGACAACGTCCGTCAGGAGATTGCCGGGATCTTAGGGGTAAAGGCGGAAAAAACAGTAAAGACCGCGGCAGTATTGCATTGTCACGGCGGCAAAAGCAGGGCTAAGGATAAGTATGTCTATCAGGGCGTGCGGGATTGCATTGCCGCCAACCTTCTGCAGCAGGGGCCCAAGGCATGCGTTTACGGTTGTATCGGTTATGGTACCTGTGCTAGGATCTGTCCGTTTGGGGCGATCAAGATGGGCGAAGATAACCTTCCGGTAGTTGATGAAAATAAATGCACTGCCTGCGGAAAATGCGTGGCAATCTGTCCAAAGCAGCTTTTTAGCCTGGTGGAGGTAACTAAAAGTTACGCCGTGCGCTGCAGGTCCCTTGACCTGGGTAAAAAAGTTAGCGATGTCTGTTCTGTCGGCTGCATTGCCTGCCGCAGGTGTGAGAAGGCCTGCCCGGTAAAGGCAATTAAAATTATCGATAATCTTTCGGTAATCGATTATAATATCTGTGAAAATCACGGGGAATGTTTTAAGGTTTGCCCGACTTCCAGTATCGCCCGGAAGGAAAAAACAGTCTGGAGTAATAAAAAATGACCAAGATTGCAGTCTTTGCTTCGGGGAAAGGGAGTAATTTCGCTGCCATCGCCAGGGCAATAAAAAAAGGCCGGCTCGACGCAGAATTGGCTTTATTAGTTTGCGACAACCCCGGGGCCCCGGTGATCCAGCGGGCAAAACGCCTGAAAGTAAAGGTCGCCCTGGTGAAGAAAGAGAATTTTTCCTCGCGGGAAGATTTTGAAAAAGCGGTTATCCGGCATCTGCAAGAAAACGGGGTCGATTTGATCGTTCTGGCGGGTTTTATGCGTATGCTCGGCGCGGAGCTGCTCAGTAATTACCAGGGCAGGATACTGAATATCCATCCGGCGCTCTTGCCGGCCTTTAAGGGGTCAGAGGGGATTAAAGACGCCTTTACCTACGGCGCCAAGATTACCGGGGTAACCGTGCATTTTGTCGATGAAAAAATGGATCATGGGCCGATTATCCTGCAGGCCGCGGTCAAGGTCGAGGAAAAGGACACCCTGGAATCACTGGAGACAAAGATCCATAAACTCGAACATAAGCTTTATCCTGAGGCCATCCGTTTATTTATCGGCGGCAAGCTGCGGATCGAAGGCAGGAGGGTCAGAATTTCCATTCCTTGAAGCTTTCCAAAACCGCCTGTCGGTTAAGCAGGTTTCTGTTTTTTGTCGCCAGGTTATCCAGTTCGATAAATGAAAAATCCCTGTAATCATAAATTCTCAGCGTGTTTATGATTATCTTGAATATCTCGCTGTCGATATCCGCGTTTTTCCCCACTTCCGGTTTCTCGAATTTAAACTTGATCCGCTGTTCTATCTGCCAGGAGATGAATTGTTTCATGTTTACATCGGTATAACGCAGGGAATCCCCGTTTTTGTCCCCGATGATGTCCGCGGAGATCGCGCTATCCTGAATATCGCGGTGCTGGAATTCGGAAACCGGGATATGGTAAAAGGAGAGTTTTTTTAGGTCCTGGAAGTAGAAGGTGTCCCGCAGGACAAATCCGTTTTTGATATCCGCGGTAACGATGCAGAAAAAATGCGGGCCGTTCTTTTTGAGGTCTTCGGCGCTGAAAATCACCCGGCGCAGGACCTTCCAGACGCTATTGATTTTCTCTGCGGCGTCCTTTTCGTATTTGATCTGCTGGTACTTATCTTTTTCCGGGACCGGTATTATTTTGTAGCGGACCTTCAGGCCGTCATCCGGGAAGCTGGCACGGTTCTCTTCCACCTTGAACCGCTCGATATTTTTCTGCGGCTTGTCGTTTTCCTCGAAGAGGTTCTCCAGCGGCAGGTAGACCCAAAGTGTTTTGCCGATCAGCTTGACGTGGACGTCGACTTTGTATTCGTTTTTGCAGATATCCTTTACTGCCTGCGGGATGTTTTCTCTTAAGTAGGTAGGGCTGGTGGAAGAGGAGCATCCAAAGAAGAGAGGCAATAAGGCCAGCAGGCTAAGGGCGGTTCTTACCGAATTCCTTAAAGATCGCCTCGATTTCGTCATAATTCAACTCTTCTTTCGCCAATAGTTCTTTTGCGATGCGCTCCAAAAGCGGCTCTTCCTTTTTCAGCAGTTCTATGACGTCTTTCAAGCAACCCTGCATGATCTCCTGCACATCATTATCGAGTTTGGCCTTGATCTCTTCGGACATCAAGATCGTGCCGCCGATACGTTTATAGAAGTCGAGGGCGTGAAAATCCCCGATGATCCCCGATTTACCCATGCCCATGCGCCAGACCATATTATGCGCGGTATAAAGCGCCGAGGCGAAATCCTGGCCCACGCCGGAGGTGGTAAATCCGAGTTTGATCTTTTCCGCGGCATAAGAACCCAGGGAGATCCTAATGTCATTCAAAAGCTGCTGCTGGTCCTCAATGAAGATTTCTTCGCGTTCCGGCACCCAGGTGACGCCGCCGGTATGCCCGCGCGGGGTAATCGTGATTTTAAAGACGTCTTTTGTCGGTACCAACAGATACGTGACAATGGCGTGTCCGGCCTCGTGATAGGCGATTTGGTTCTTTTCCTTTTCGCTGATTTTGATACGCCGCTTGATACCCAGGGCGATCCTTTCGCGGGCGTCATCGACGTCTTTCATGGTGATTGCCGCGCGGCGGTTGCGCACCGCGATCAAAGCGGCCTCTCTGATCATGTTGGCGATATCCGCGGGGCTGCTGCCCACGGTGATCCTGGCTAGGCGCGGTATATTGACGTCTTTGGCGTCATGCTGGACGTTTTTCAGGTAGTAGGCCAGTAGTTTCTGGCGGTCTTCCAGGCTGGGTTTATCCACGTAGATCTTACGGTCGAATCTTCCCGGACGCAGCAGCGCCGCGTCGAGAAAATATTCCGGCATATTGGTAGCTCCGATGATGACGATGTTGACATCTTTTTCTTTTAAGCCGTCCATCTCTACCAGCAGCTGGTTTAGGGTGGTATTAGTTTCGGTCTGCCCGCCAAATCCGGAGTCCGAGGAGCGCTGGGCGCCTACGGCATCTATTTCATCGATGAAAATCAGGCAGCCGCCTTCCATCTCAGCCAACTGACGGGCATTTTTGAATAAGCTGCGGATCCTTCCGGCGCCCACGCCGACGAACATTTCGACGAATTCCGAACCGGACATCGAGATAAAAGGGAGCCTGGCTTCCGTGGCAATCGCCTTGGCAAGGTAGGTCTTGCCGCAACCGGGAGGCCCCATCATTAATATCCCGCGCAGGATCTTGCCGCCGATGCGCTGAAGGTCAGCGCGGTCCTTGATCAACTTGACTACTTCCAGGGCCTCTTGCTTGGCCTCGTCCATGCCGATAACGTCATTCCAGGTGATCCCAAGCTCCTGCCCGGAGATGGATTTTTTCTTGCTTTGGGTGAAAGACTGGGCCCCGTGTTTCATAAAGAGCCAGTACCACATTAAGGTATAGACCACGCCGAAAATCAGGGCCATGATCACCTGCAGATACAGCTGCAAGGGGATCATCGCCAGCTGTGATTGGCGCAGGTAGGATTCGACTTCGTTCCAGGCGCGTAACCCCCGGATAACCAGGATGACCAGGGTGATACCAAGGAGAAACAAAAAGGTCATCATAATAATGCGGATCCAGTAAAGTTTCCAGAAAAACTTGATCTTCTTCCAGTCCATTTTTTCTCCTGTTTGTCTTTTTCGCTAACTTAATGTTTAAAAAATACCATATTAGGCAGGGATAGTCAAACCTTTTCTCGAGATGCATTGGCGCGAGAGGTGTTCGGCGTACGCTTTACACGCCGAACGCTGAATACCGAACGCCGTCCGAATCTGTGCCCTGTGACTTGTGCCCTGTGACTTGTGCCCTTGTGACCTGTGACCTTGTATGGTCCTTGGTTCTTGGTCCATGGTCCTGGATTTACGTCGAACAAAATTGATTCCCTTGACTTTATTCTAATTATATGTATAATTGATTTTCTATAACAGGGAGGATTTTTAAAATGACAAAGATCAAAAAAGTTTTAGCCAGAGAAATACTTGATTCACGCGGTAATCCCACGGTTGAAGTAGAGATTGTCCTGGACAATGGGATCCTGGGCAGGGCGGCGGTTCCTTCCGGGGCCTCAACAGGAGAAAAGGAAGCCCTGGAGTTAAGAGACGGGGATAAAAAGAGATACCTGGGAAAGGGCGTCTTAAAGGCCGTTAGTAACGTTAACGACGTAATTGCTTCTAAAATAACCGGTTTTGAACCTGATTTTAGAAAGATTGACGAAGCATTGATCGCTCTGGATGGGACGGAGAATAAATCCAAGCTGGGGGCAAACGCCATCCTGGGGGTTTCCATGGCAGCGGCAAAGGCCGCGGCAATCGAGAAAAAGGAACCGCTTTACAGGTTTTTAGGCGGCCAGGAGGCCAAGACCCTCCCTGTGCCCCTGATGAACATCTTAAACGGCGGCATGCATGCCGATAATAACCTGGATATCCAGGAGTTCATGATCATGCCTATCGGCGCGCCATCGTTCAGGGAGGCGTTGAGATACGCCGCGGAGGTCTTTCATAACCTTAAATCGATATTAAAATCCAAGGGGCTGGCTACTTCCGTCGGTGATGAAGGAGGTTTTGCTCCCAATCTCGGTTCCAATCACGAGGCCCTGGAGCTGATCCTGCAGGCGATTGAAAAAGCAGGGTATAAGCCCGGCAAAGACATATTTCTTGCCCTTGATTGCGCGGCAAGTTCCTTTGCCAAAGAAGGAGGCTATGAATTTGAGGGCTCCCTGAAAAAAGCGGCTGAGATGATTTCCATTTACGCCAGCTGGTTAGGCAAGTATCC
>JAQUQA010000039.1 GCA_028716305.1 Candidatus Omnitrophota bacterium
GCGGGTTCATCTCACCTAACCCCTTATATCTCTGGATATGCATCCCCTTAGTAGCAACGTCTTTTATGTAGAGATGCACCTCTTTTAAGGTGTACAGGTTCTGGGTGTCTTTTTCATTATCGATCCGGTAGAGGGCCCTGGGCTTTTTCTGTTCTTTTGACTTGCTGCCTCCTGGCGCAGGGTCAACCGTGATCCCAGAGCCATAAGTCAAAAAGTCAAGCCCGAGTTTCTCAATTTTGCCGATTATTTGCTCTATTTCCGGTGCTTCAAAAAGCTCTAAAATATCATAATCCTGTTTCTCTTCTTTTGACGTAAAATCACCTAATTCCTTATCCGAATAAACAAAATGGGCTTTACCCTCCACTTTTACCCTATAAATTGGCAGTTTTTTGGTCTTTTTATGCCTTAATTCCAGGTAATTTTGAAATTCCACTCCCTTTTTCTCTAAATTGTTTCCAATCTTCTCCAAATCTACTAAAAGCTGTAAAAGTTCCTTAAATTGATTATCTGTAAAGCTTTTCTTCTCTTTAAGATAGGTAAATTTATGCCCTTCTCTACCCAATTCTAACAACAGGTCATTCATCTGTTGTTCGGTCTGAATATACTCCTCTCGTTGCCCTCTTTTTATTTTATACAAAGGGGGCTGGGCAATATAAACATGCCCTTCTTCGATTAACTTGGGCATCTGGCGATACAGCAATGTCAGTAAGAGGGTGCGGATATGCGAACCATCGACATCGGCATCCGCCATCAGCACAAGTTTATTGTAGCGCAACTTAGCAATGTCAAACTCTTGGCCTACTCCAGTACCCAGCGCCGTTATAATTGTCCTGATTTCTTCATTAGAAAGAATTTTATCCAAACGGGCCTTCTCCACGTTCAAGATCTTTCCCTTGATCGGTAAAATAGCCTGAAAACGCCTGTCTCTGCCCTGCTTTGCGCTGCCACCCGCGGAATCACCTTCTACAATATATAGTTCGCAAAGCGCGGGGTCTCGCTCAGAGCAATCGGCGAGTTTGCCGGGCAGCCCTGCTCCTTCTAAGGCCCCTTTTCTCCGCGTTAACTCTCGTGCCTTGCGCGCCGCTTCCCTGGCCCGGGAGGCAATGATTACTTTGTCGACGATCTTATTTGAGATAGACGGGTTTTCTTCAAAGTATGATGCCAGTGATTCAAAACAGGCAGAGGCCATAATCCCCTCCACCTCAGAATTACCCAGCTTGGTCTTGGTCTGTCCTTCGTATTGCGGATTAGGCACCTTGACACTGATTACCGCGGTGAGCCCTTCGCGCGCGTCCTCACCGGTGATGCCGATGTCGTCTTTAATTAAATTCTTACCCTTGGCATACTGATTTATCGCCCTGGTCAAAGCCGATTTAAAACCGGAAAGGTGCGTCCCGCCCTCGATAGTATTAATATTATTAGCAAAAGAAAAGATCGTTTCGGCGTAGCCGTCATTATACTGCAGCGCCGCCTCCAGGATCACGTCGTCTTCTGTTTTTTGGAAATAAACGACCTTATTGTGCAACGGGTTCTTGTTTTTATTCAAATACTCAACAAAAGAAATTATTCCTCCGGAAAATTCAAAGACCGCCTCTTTTTCCGTGCGCTCGTCCTCGAGCTTGATCTTCAACCCTTTGTTCAAAAAAGCCAGTTCGCGCAAGCGTTGTGATAGCACATCGTATGAAAATTCTACCTTACTAAAAATGGTTTTGTCCGGCTTAAAAGTTACCTTAGTACCGGTAGTCGTGCTTTTACCGATTGCAATAAGCTTGGAAACGGTCTTTCCCCGTTCGTAACGCTGGTGATAAACCTTTCCATCCCTTCTAACCTCGACCTCCAGCCAGTCTGACAGGGCATTTACTACACTTACCCCGACGCCATGCAAACCTCCGGATACTTTATATACCCGATGATCAAACTTGCCTCCGGCGTGGAGCTTTGTCAACGCCACCTCTACAGCCGGCTTCTTTTCAGTTTTATGGATATCTACGGGGATACCTCGACCATTATCCATAACGCTGATACTGTTGTCGTGGCGAATAACCACGGTAATGGTATCGCAATAGCCGCCCAAAGACTCATCGACACTATTATCGACCACCTCGTAAACCAGGTGGTGCAAGCCGCGCACCGAGGTGTCGCCGATATACATGGCAGGCCTGCGCCTAACCGCTTCCGTGCCCTCTAAAACCTGAATGTTCGTCGCGTCATACGCCTTATCATCTTTCTTGGTGCCGGGCGCGGCGGTTTTCGGCTTTTTTTCTAAATCGTCGGTTTTTCTTTTGCTCACTTTACCTCTCCCAAATAAAATCTAATACTCTTCAAATCGCCCTTCTCTTTACTTAACCTTTGCAGGAAGTCTTCTTTGCGCAGATTTAAGGCGTAGAGCTGTGCAGAAGAATCGACCTTGACCCACAAAACCCCGTTTCTAAAATTATTAACTCTTATATGCTCTAATTCTTTTTTCGTCAAGACTTTTTTTAACAATACACCAAAATCATCCTCGGGAACAGCCTGTTTTTTTTTAAACAACGAGGAAATAACACTCTGGATTGTATCTTTAATTAATTCCATTTTATCCCAGGCGCATCGGTAACACTATATAAACATAACCATTCACCCGGAAGACCCCGGGTTTTTCACTGTCTGTTAACTCGAACTCCACCTGGTCGGAAGCCAGGTTTTTTAAGACATCGATCAGGTACACCGGATTAAAACCAATTACCAGCTCCTTGCCTTTATATTCAACCGGTACCTCTTCTCTAGACTCCCCTATATCGGGGGTAGATTTGGAAATTACCATCTTATCTTTAAAAATCTCCAACTTAACCGCCTGATAATCAGGGGTAGACAATAAAGAGGCCCGTTTCACCGCCAAGAGAAACTCTTCTCGATCTACTTTTATCCTGGCATCCGAAACCAAAGGAATAACCTGGTGGTAATCAGGGAATTCACCTTCTATTAGACGGGAAATAATCACAGCTTTCCCCAGATCAAACATTACCTGATTACTACCCAAAAGCAAAGACAACGTGCCTTCTTCTTTTAAATTCCGGTTTAACTCCTGGATTGTTTTGATCGGCACGATCATCGTAAAATCTTTATCGAGATTTTGCTTAATCTCTTTTTCGATGATCGCCAGCCTTTTTCCGTCGGTTGCCACCAAGGTAAGCTTGTTTTTTTTAATTGAAAAAAGTATTCCGTTTAAAATATAACGTGTTTCATCAAAAGAAACCGCAAAAGAGGTTAAACTCAACATTTCTCTTAATACATCTTGCTCGATTTTTATAACTTCTTTATCCTTAAATTCCGGCAGCCTGGGAAACTCGTCTTTAGACAACCCCATAATCTTAAATTGACAGGATTTTGTTTCAATTACCACTAAATCATTCTTTTTTGTGTTTAAACTAACCTCATTTAACGGTAATTCCCTGATTATATCCCCAAATCTCTTGGCTGGAATAGTGATGGAACCGGCTTCCTGGGTATCCACAGGTATTACACAACTTATTCCTATATCCAGATCCGTAGCTGTTAACCGTAATGTACCCCCCTGGCTTTCAATTAGAATATTGGAAAGTATGGGTAAAGCCGCTTTAGGGCTAATAACATTTTGTACTGTTTGGATCCCACCTAACAAAATGTCTTTTTCCACAGAAAACTTCATTTCCTATCTCCTTTATTATTATTTAAATAATATATTATATTAAAATCATATTGGTAGTAAAGCCTTTTTCTCTCTGTTGAAAACTATGTATCTATATATTACACCCTTGGTTGTATTAATAACAACTTGGGGGAAGCCTCTGGAATTACTGTTTAATGACTTGTATAATCCTCTCTAGTTTGTTTTTTAATAATTCATTATTCGCGGCTTCTATCTTAATTTTATTACAAGAATGCAAAACCGTAGTATGGTCTTTGCCTCCAAAAAATCCCCCTATTTCCGGAAGAGAAAGGTCGGTCAACTCCCTGCTTAAAAACATTGCGATCTGCCTGGGTAACACTATATTCTTATTCCTTTTTTTTGTACGAAAATCCGCCAAGCTGATACCATATTCTTCGGCAACACAACGTTGGATAAAATCCACGGTAATCAATTTTTGCGGTTCTTTAAGCAGGTCTTTTAATACCTCCCTGGTTAATTCCAGGGTGATCGGCTTTTCTTCGAGCAAGGAATAGGCAATTGTCCTGATTAGTGCCCCCTCCAATTCCCGGATATTGGTTTTTATTAAAGAGGCAATAAAATAAATAACATCGTCGGGGACGCTGACTGGCTCGCGTTCTATTTTTTTCTTAAGTATCGCTATCCTGGTTTCCAGGTCCGGCGGCTGAATATCGGTTGCCAGGCCCCAACTAAACCGGGAAACCAGCCTGTCTTGCAGATTAGAGATCTCTTTTGGCTGGCGGTCCGAAGAGATGATAATTTGCTTATGCGCGTCATAAAGCACGTTAAAAGTATGAAAGAACTCCTCCTGGGTAGACTCCTTACCGGCGATAAATTGGATATCGTCAACAACCAAAACATCTACATTGTTGCGGTAACGCTGCCTGAATGTCGCTGTGGAATGGTGTTGAATGGCGTCAATAAGTTCATTAGTGAACCTTTCCGAGGTGATATAACAAATTTTCGCATTGGCGGTTGAGCGCAGGATCTTATGGCAAATGGCTTGCATTAGGTGGGTTTTTCCCAGCCCCACCCCGCCGTAGATAAATAAAGGATTGTAGGTTTTAGCCGGAGAGTCGGCAACCGCCAAAGAATATGCGTGGGCATGCCGGTTTGAGGACCCGATGATAAAATTTTCAAAGGTAAACCTGGGGTTGAGCCCCTGATAGCAGATTGGCTCGGCAGTAACCGCCGGCGGGGTTGATTGCTCAGTTTGGGTAGCGCCCTTCTTGTCAGGGGCGCCAACCTCCAGGGTGATCTTAAGCTCCGTTTGCGCCACCTGGTTGACGGCATCCAGGATCAGGGCCCGGTAGTGATTCTCCACCCAGTCCCTAAAAAAGCTGTCCGGAGCCTCAAGAATCAGGGTGTTGTCGTCTTGGAGCCTGGCTTGCATCGGGGCGATCCAGGCCGCGAACACGCTATCTCCTAACCGCTCCTGAAGCAATTTTTTGCTCCCCGCCCAGATATCATGACTGTTCATATCTTGTACCCGCCCGAGAATATCCACAGTTTATACACAACTTGCATAAACCTGTGGATATATCATATCAGATAAAAATCACTATGCAACAAAAAAAGTTAAGTCCCAGTATTATATATTATTTTTTTCTTCAGTCAATAGAAAAATAGCCAAGGCCCGCGGTCCCCGGCGCCGGCTTAGGAAAACCGCCTCTGCCTGAGACAAGCGGGTGTTTAACTCTTGACGCAAGAATCAATGTATGTTAGAATGCGTCATAAATTTAATATAAAGCATTGACTGGTTGGGACTTTGTGCTATAATAAAAAAAATTTTTTGAAAGGAAGGGGTAAAAATGAAGAAAAATTTGAAGACACCGACAAAAATCGTCGGTAAGAAAAAACAGGGTTTTCGTAAAAAGATGCGTAGCCGTGCCGGCCGTGCGGTATTAGCTCGTCGACGGAGAAAGGGCCGTAAACACCTCTCAATTTAGGAATGCTTACAAGACTCTGCCTGGCTATTATTACCTGGTATCAAATACTCTTTAGACCCTTGCTTCCTCAATGCTGCCGGTTTCATCCCAGTTGCTCGGAGTATGCCAAAGAAGCATTTTTTAAGTATGGAATTTTGAAAGGAGGATTTAAAGCGGTTAGGCGGCTCCTGCATTGCCACCCGTTTTCCAGAAGATCCGGATACGATCCGCTTATTTAATCATGGAAAAGCGTCTTATTTTGGCGGTAACGTTGTCAATTTTAGTTCTTTTGGCCTGGTCTGCCCTGGCCCCAAAACAGCCCATTGAAACCCAGGCTCTTCAGGATAACAGCCAGATTGCCAAACCGATCGAGCAGCCGGCACTGCCTGCTATCGGCCATGACCCTGCAGCTTTGCCGGAAACTAAGTTATTAGCTGATGCCGCGCTGGTTGATTTATCGACGGAAAAGTTAAAATTTAGCTTTATTGAACCGGCAGCGGCCATAAAAGAGCTAACTTTTCAGGAATATCAGCAGGAAAAATTAGATTTGGGGTATGGTTTGCTGTTGCCAGGAGAAAGTGTTGCCTTCCAGCTCAATCAAAAAACAAGCTCAGGGCTGATTTTTGTCCAAAAAGACAAAACTAAAAAGATTATAAAAGATTTTATTTTTTCTAAAGATAACTACAGTATGGAGTTATCGATAATTATTGAGAATTTGTCCAATCTGAAACTTGATTTTGACCTGCCGATTATTCTTGGTCTCATTGATTTGTCCAAAAACACCGAAGATGCGAGATTTATTAATGTAATTGCTTCAAGGAAAGGAAAAGTTGTTACCTTGAATCCTAAAAAAGACTTTTCCGCCGATGATTTAAAGTTTATAGCCATTAGGGATAAGTATTTTGCTATCGTGTTGCAACCGGAAAGAAACTTTGTGGGTTATGTAAAGAAAATAGGCGCCCAGAAGAGTGAAGTGGGAGTAGTTTTAAAAAACGTAACGGTTGAGCCAGGGCAGAATCAAAAATTGAATTTTCGTATCTATTTGGGACCTCAAGACTTAAAGCAAATTGAGAAGATTGAGAAGGGCTGGACAGGGATTATAAATTATGGCACCTTTGACATTATTTCCCAGCTTATGTTACAATTACTGGAATTTTTCTATAAAATAGTGCATAATTGGGGAGTAGCGATCATTATTCTTAGTATCGCTATTTTTCTGCTATTGTTTCCTTTTACATTAAAGCAGATGCGTTCAATGAAAGAGATGCAGGCTTTACAGCCGAGAATTGAGGCATTACGCAAGGTTTATAAAGATAATCCGCAAAAACTAAACAAAGAGATGCTGGCATTATATAAAGAGCACAAGGTTAACCCTTTTGGGGGCTGCTTGCCGTTATTGCTGCAAATGCCAGTATTTTTTGCCCTTTATCAGGTGATGATGCGTTCTATCGCACTCAAAGGGGAAAGCTTCCTTTGGATTAAAGATCTGGCTGAACCGGACCGCTTGTTTATGTTGCCTTTTTCTTTGCCTGTGTTTGGTAATGAGGTGAATATTTTACCCTTACTCATGACAGGGTTGATGTTTCTACAGCAAAAATTCAGTTTCGTGCCGTCTAGCGGCAGCTCAGCGGAACAGCAGAAGATTATGATGATCGTAATGCCTTTGATGTTTGGGTTAATCTTTTATCATATGCCCTCTGGATTGGTACTTTACTGGTTTTTTAACAGCTTATTAATGTCCCTTTACCAATTTAAAATCAGTAGGGGCAAATGAAGAAAAAGCGATCTATTGAAGTCGAGGGAGGCACGGTAGAGGAAGCTGTGCTTAAGGCTTTAAAAGAGCTAAAAATTGATCGAAATAAGGCTAAAATTGAGGTCCTTTCTGAAGAAAAAAAGGGCCTTTTTGGCATGCCTGGGGCTAAGCCAGCCAAGGTCAGAGTGACTATTCTGCCATGCCCAGAAAAAACTTGACAAAAGACGGTTTTCTTAGAATAATAATACAGGGTTTTTGAATGTTACACGCGGAACATTACTTATAGGATAAATGGGTAAAATTATCACAGTTTGTAATCAAAAAGGGGGCACAGGCAAAACAACCTCAGCAATCAATATAGCCGCTTATTTGGCTGTAGCAGGCAGGAAGGTGCTGCTTATAGATTTGGATCCCCAGGCTAATGCCACTAGCGGAATAGGTATTAACAAACACAATATTAAAAAAAGCACTTATCATGTGCTTTTAGAAGAGCTGGAAATAGAAGAAATCTTTCAGCCCACGGCAATAAATAATTTATTATTAGGCCCGGCAAATTTGGATCTTACTGGTGCAGAGGTAGAGTTAGTCGGCGTTCTAGGCAGAGAATATAGATTGAAAAGGGCCCTGCAGAAAATAAAAAATAATTTTGACTTCATCATTATTGATTCCCCGCCGTCCCTAAGCCTTCTGACAATTAACGGGTTGTGCGCTGCGGATTCAGTGTTAATCCCGGTGCAATGTGAATATTATGCCCTGGAAGGATTAACGCAACTCAATAATACTATTAGACTTGTGAAAGAAAATATCAATCCTGCTCTGGAAATTGAGGGTGTGCTTTTGACCATGGCAGATTTCCGCACCAATCTTACGAAAGAGGTAATCCAGGAGGCGAGAAATTATTTTAAGGACAGAGTTTATAAAACCGTGATCCCGAGAAATATTCGCCTGACAGAGGCTCCCAGTTTTGGTAAGCCGGTATATCTTTATGACAAGGATTCATTGGGGGCACAAAAGTATGAGGATCTTTGTAAAGAGATTTTAGGCCTTCCTATTGACAGTAATCCTATAAAAGCAGAAGAAGGAGTCTAGCGCATGGAACGAAAAGCCCTTGGCAGAGGTATCGGCGCCTTAATTCCAGAAAAAGTCCAATCTGGAAAAAATGAGATTGTATATGTCCAATCTGAAAAAATTAAGCCTAATCCTTTTCAGCCAAGAGAAGATTTTGACGAAAGTAGTATTCATGAGTTAGCCCAATCAATTAAAGAAAAAGGGGTAATTCAACCGCTACTGGTGCGTCGGCAAGGAGACAATTTTGAGTTAATTGCTGGAGAACGACGGCTTCGTGCATGTAAGTTATTGAATCTAAACGAGATACCGATAATTGTCCGTGATGCCCAGGATAGAGATTCTTTAGAATTAGCTTTGATTGAAAATATCCAGCGGGAGGGGCTCAACCCTATTGAAGAGGCCCATGCTTATCAGCATCTCATTGATA
>JAQUQA010000040.1 GCA_028716305.1 Candidatus Omnitrophota bacterium
GCATTTTATGGCGAGTTTTATCGATTCGATCATGCTGGATGGGTCTGCGCGGCCCTTCCCGGCGATGTCAAAGGCCACTCCGTGCAAAGGAGAGCTCCGGACAAAACCCAGCCCCAGGGTAAGGTTTACTCCGCTTGAACTACCCGTGATCTTCAAGGGGATCAATGCCTGGTCATGGTATAAAGCGATCAGGCAATCATAAAGCCGTTTCAGCCCCAGGCAGATGGCGGTATCCGCCGGCAGGGGCCCTTCGAGAAACAACCCTTTGGAACGCAGGCTCCTGATCACCGGCTTGATCAGGCGGTTCTCTTCTTCGCCGATCACCCCATTATCAGAAGCATGGGGGTTAAGGCCGCAAACCAAGAGGCGCGGCCTCTTGACAGCGAACATTTCTTTAAGCCCCCGGTAGGCAAGCTCGATTGTCCGGGAAAGGGAGTGCTTACTGATCCTATCGCTGACTTTTTTTAACGGAATATGCCTTGTCACCAGGGCAAATTTTAAATGTTTATTCAAAAGCAGCATTACTGTATTCTTGGCTCCGGTACGCCTGGCGAGGTATTCAGTGTGCCCGGAATAAGAAAAACCGGCTTTCTTTACCGATTCTTTACAAATCGGACAGGTTGCCAGGGCGTCAATCCACCCCCTTTTAAGCATCTTCATCGCCTGATCCAGATATTCAATAGACGCCCTGCCGTATTCGGCCCGGACTACGCCATAGCGGAAGTTCTTCGGCGAGACATTCCTCAAGTCTACGAATTCCGGACCATGGACCACGGACCACGGACCACGGACCCGGTCAAAGACCCTCCTGTCGCCGATCAGGATAAACTCTGCCTTACCGGCCAATGCCCTGACGGCCCTGGCCGCGATCTCCGGGCCGATCCCCGAAGGATCACCCAGAGTGATCCCGATCCTGATTTTTTGTTTGTTTAGCGACATATTAACGGCTATCCCTGGGAAATCTTTATGTAGGCCTGTTCTTTTAACCTGGCCAGCCAATCGGCAATGGCCTTTTCCATCTTCGCGTTCATTACTAGGGCATGCACCTTATCCTTGACTTCGCTAAGACTGAGTTGCTGCGGGGGGATGATCTTGTCCAGCCTGAAAATAAAGTATTTGTCCTCTACCTTGATCGGCTCGGAAAATTCCCCGGGCTTAAGTTTAAACACATTAACCGCGATCTCTTTCCTCAGCTGCCCGTTTTTTTCCGCATTAAGCTTATTCAGCGAAAGGGAATATTTTTTCTCGAGATCCTCAAGAGTGGCCCCCTTCTTCAGTTCACCGGGGATCTTACGCATTAAGGTATCGTCTTCAAAACTCAAGGTAGAAAACTCCCATTGCTCCGGGACCTGAAATTCTTTTTCCTGGGCCTGATAAAACTCGGTCACTTCCACAGGGCTGACCCTGAGCTTATCGCGGACCTCTTTATCGATTATGCCGATCATCATCATCTGGTCCTCTAACCTCTCCTGAAGGTCTGCCAGGACAAGCCCCTGCTGGGTAAGCGCCTCCTGGAAATCGGCATCGGAACTATAAGATTTTTTAATCTCTTCTATCCTGGCCTTGACCATATTTGTATCGATAATAACGTTATTTTTCTTGGCCTCCTGAAGGATCAGCCGGTCCTCAATCAGCTTATTCAGAAACTCACTCCGCATGGATTCGATCTTTTCATCCAGCAGCTTGCCGCTATAATCCTGCGATAACTGCATGCGCATAAAATTAGTATAGTCATCCAGGTCTTTCTGGGTAATCACGTCGCAGTTGACAACTGCGATGATCTTGTCCTGCGCATATATTGTTGTCGTAAGGGCTAAAATAAAAAAAATGAAAAGTAAGCCTCGAACGGCGTTCGGCGTTCGGCGTTCGGCGCAAGAAACTAAAGACTTAGAATTTTGAATATTACGATGCATCATGGTTTCCTATTTTCTTAAAAGTCGCGATGGCTTCTCTTAAAAGGCGGCAGTATAAATCAAAACCCACGGCTCCGATATACCCGTGCTGCTGCGGCCCCAACAGGTTCCCCGCCCCCCTGATCTCCAGGTCCTCCATGGCGATCCTGAATCCGGAACCTAATTGCGAGTACTCCTGGAGCGCCTTGAGCCTCTTTTGGGCGTCACTGTCTAAAATTTCATGCCCGGGGACAAGGAAATACGCGTAAGCCGGCCGGTCAAACCTGCCTACCCTGCCGCGCAGCTGATGCAGATCAGAAAGGCCGAACGTCTGTGCCTGGTCCACGATAATAGTATTGACGTTGGGGATATCGATACCCGACTCAATGATCATGGTACAGACGAGAACGTCGATCTTCGCGTTGAGAAAATCGAACATTACCTTTTCCAGGGCCTTGGGATGCATCCTGCCATGGGCCACGGCAAGCCTGACCCCGGAAGGCAGCAGGTTAACCAGTTTCTCCCTGACCTTATCGATATCCTCAATACGATTATGCAGAAAATAAACCTGGCCCTTTCTCTCTAGCTCCCTGATGAGCGCCTGCGCGATCAACTCCAGGTCATATTTTACCACAATTGTCTTGATAGACAACCTATTTTGGGGAGGTGTATTGATCACGGAGAAATCTTTTGCCTTCATCAGGCTCATATAAAGGGTCCGCGGGATAGGCGTAGCGGTCAGGGTCAAGACATCGGTATTCAACCTTACGCTCTTAAGTTTTTCCTTTGCCTTGACCCCGAAACGCTGCTCCTCATCTATAATCACCAGCCCCAGATCCTTGAAAGAGATATCTTCGGAAAGCAGCCTGTGCGTGCCGATAACGATATCAACCGTCCCTTTGGCCACGCCCTCGATGATCTGTTTCTGCTCATGCCTGGTCTTAAAGCGCGAAAGCATCCCGACGTTTATGGGGAAATCCTTAAGCCGGCCGGCAAAATTCTGGTAATGCTGTTCGGCCAGGATCGTCGTAGGCACGAGAAATGCCACCTGTTTATTGTCCATGGTGGCCTTAAAGGCGGCCCGCATGGCCACCTCTGTCTTGCCATAGCCCACATCCCCGCAAAGCAGCCGATCCATCGGAATACCCGATTCCATATCAGCCTTTACTTCCTCTACCGCAGTTATCTGGCCGGGGGTCTCTTTATAGGGAAAGGTGGCCTCAAACTGTTTTTGCCATTGTGAATCGGCGGAAAAAGCAAAACCCTTGACCGCCAGGCGCATCGCCTGGAGAGAGATCAGCTCCCAGGCCATCTTCTGGATGCCGCGGCGGGCCCGCTGTTTCGTGCGCGCCCATTCCTTACTGCCCAGCCTGTAGAGCTTGGGCCGGCGCACCTGGAAAGCGATATATTTCTGCACCAGGTTCATCGATTCCACAGGAACGTATAACTTCTCTTGCTGGTCATATTCGATGACCAGGTGGTCCTTAAGGCGGCTTCCCGCCTTTATCTTTTCCAACCCCAGGAATTTTCCGATCCCGTGCTCGTTATGCACCACATAATCGCCGATATCCAGGTCGAGGAAATTATCAAGGGGGAATTCTTCGGTAAAGACCGCGGAGCGCAGGCTGCGGCCGGGCCTAAAAGGCAGGATAATCGCCATCTTGTGTTCCCAGAGAATTTCTCCGGTCGCGGGATTAAAGGTATTGATGGCGCGGATTTTATCAAACTCAAATTGGACACGCAGCGGCAGCTCAAAGGTATAGGGAAAGATATCGATAATCTCTCCCCGGCGGGAAAAATCCCCTTCCTCCTGGGTGTTCGCCTGCCGCTTATACCCGAAATCGATAAGCGTCTGCGCGATACCCTCGGTATCGAATTGGCTGTCTTTATAAAGTTTCAGCGATTTGAACATGAGTGGATAACCGGGCCCGCGGCAAGTTTGCCGCAGGCCCGTTTAAAAACAGTAAAAAAGGACCTGTTATCTCCCTTTTTTACCTGCCCAGGCAAGGACCAGGGGCGAGGCGATGTAAACCGTGGAATAGACGCCGGAGATAAAACCTACCAGGAGAGTAAAAGCAAAATTACTCAGGACTTCGCCGCCGAAAAGAAAGATCGAGAGCACCACCAGCAAAGTCACTCCTGATGTTAACAGTGTCCTGCCCAAAGTCTGGTTCACGCTTAAATTAACAAGTTCATAAAGGCTGGACTTCCTGAACAACCGGCTGTTCTCCCTTACCCGGTCGTAAATTACAATCGTGTCATTTATCGAATAACCGGCGATCGTCAGGAAGGCAGTAACGCTTAAGAGGTCAATCTGCCGGTTGGTCATGGCGAGAAACCCCAGGGCAACCAGAACGTCATGCAAAAGGGCGATCACGCCGGCGCAGGCAAAATTAAAATGCTTGAACCTGAACGAGACATAGATGAGGATACCGGCCAGCGACCACAACAATGCCTTGATCGCCTTGGCCTTCAAGTGTTTGCCGGCTACCGGCCCGACTCGCTCGATCTTCAAAACCTGGACATCCTGGTCGGGAAACTTCTCTTTAAGCTTGGCGGTAAGGCCCTGCGTCTTGTCTTCCGTGGTCCGGATCATCACCATCCGCGGGTCCTCTTTAAACTGCTGAATAGAAGCGTCCTTAATCTGGAGTTCCTGCAGCACCTGGCGGACGGAATCAATGGAAGGCGCGCTTTTAAAGCTGTACTCCTGAAGCTGGCCTCCGGCAAAATCTATCCCGTAAACATCGGGCCCCTTCTTGAAGAAAGTAAAAAGCCCCAGGCCGATCACGATGATGGAAAGCGCGTAAAAGATCTTTCTTTTACTGATAAAATCGATCTTTGTTTCCCTGATTATTTTTAACATCGGCAGGCTCTTGACCAATCCCAGGCCAAGCAGCCACTCAAAGACCGCGCGTGTCACCACGATCGCGGTGAACATACTTGCCAATAGACCGATAGTCAACGTCACGGCAAAACCCCTGATCGGGCCGGTCCCAAACTGAAAAAGCAAAAAAGCCGCGATCAGAGTAGTAAGATTGGAATCAAAAATGGCGCTAAAGGCCTTATTGTAGCCGTTGGCGATTGCCGTCCTGATCGGCCTGCCCGCGGAAAGTTCTTCCCTGATCCGCTCGTTGATCAGGACATTGGCATCTACGGCCATGCCCAGCGAGAGGGCCACACCGGCAATACCCGGAAGGGTCAAGGTAGCGGAAATGCCCGGAAAGATCATCGGCAACATCCCCAGGCCGCCCAAGATAAATAAAAAGTTCATGGTCAACGCGATATCGGCAACCAATCCGGCCAACAGATAATATCCGGCCATAAAAATAAGCACCAGGGCGCCTCCGATGACACTGGCCTTGATCCCCTTATTGATCGAATCCTGCCCCAGCAAAGGGCCGATGGTCCTTTCTTCTTCGATATGCATTGGGGCGGGCAGCGCGCCGATACGCAAGACCAGGGCCAGATCCTGGGCCTGGTCTATATCAAACCGGCCGGTGATCACAGCTTCTCCGGAAGGTATCGCCTCGTTGATCCGCGGGGCGGATTGCACTTTACCGTCTAAGACGATAGCCAGGCGTTTGCCGATGTTGTTTGAGGTTATTTCCGCGAACTTCTTCGCCCCTTCAGGATTAAATTCCAATGACACAACAGGCCTGTTAAAAGAACTCTGGTCAAAACGCACAGAGGCGTTAGAAAGGGCTCCCCCGGTCAAAACCGCGGTTTTTTCCAGCAGAATAGGCTCGTTATCTTCCTGGGAGCGCAATAAATCATACCCTTCGGGGATATTATCCGCGAGGGCCTGCTTTAGCTTCTCGGGATCCGATGAGACAAGTTTGAATTCCAGCAACGCTGTCCTGCCGATCAGTTCGATCGCCCTTTCCCGGTCGGTAACCCCGGGGAGCTGAACGACGATCTCATCGCTCCCCTGCCTCTGGATAGAAGGCTCTCTCACCCCGAAAGCATCGATACGATTGCGAATCACCTCCAGGGCCCTGTCGGTCGCGTCCTGCCTGGCATTTTCCGGAAGATGCGTTGTGTCCACTTTTAACAAAAGATGCATCCCGCCTTTCAAATCAAGGCCGAGATTTATCCTCTTGTCCAAAGGAAAGGCGAAATAGGCAAAAAGGCCTACGAGCCCCAGGATAAAGATTAGTTTATAGGCCAGTTTCTTCTGCATTGTTTTACTCCCCTTTATTTATTTTGTTTGCTCTTTCTTAACAAAAGCGATACAGCTTTTTTCTACTTCGATCTTCACATTCTCATCTATGCGCAAGGTAGCGGTCTTGTCCTTGACATTCACCACGGTAGCGTGTATCCCGCTGGAAGTTACCACTTCATCGTTCTTATTCAAAGCGGAAAGCATCTTCTGGTGCTCTTTTTCTTTTGCCTTCTGCGGACGGATCAGCAGAAAATAAAAAATAACAAAGATGATTACCAGAGGAAACAGACTGACTAAGGGATTTCCCGTTTGTGCGGACATAATTACCTCCTTTAAATATCGTGATGCGTTCGGCGTTGCTGCGTTCAGCGTTCAGCATGACTTTAGACGCCGAACACAGAACACAGAACGCCTCACGAATAAATACTATTTAGCCTTCTTTAACAGGCTCTTTACGGTTTCCGTTTCTTTCGCGCCGTTTTTCTTCCAGTATGCCAGGCGCTCTTTATCAAGCTTGACCTCTCCGCTGACGGGATTATAAAATCCCAGTTCATCGATGGTCCGGGCATCCCTGCCCTGGCTCTCCTCGTAAACCCCGATGCGGAAATGCGGCTTTTTTTTAGGGTTTTTCCCTATCCTGCGTAATCTGATGCGAACTGCCATTTTTACCAAACCTCCTTCTGGGATTGTTTAAGACTCTCCTATTGTAAAACTGCCTCTATTAACGCCTTGCTTTTGTTCACCGTCTCCATGTATTCTTTATGCGGAATAGAATCCGCGACCAAGCCGCCCCCGGCCTGGATATACGCGGTGTTTTCTTTTAGGACTATGGTCCTGATCGTAATACAGGTATCCATGTTACGGGAGAAGCTGAAATACCCGATACACCCCGCGTAGGGGCCGCGGCGCAGATTTTCCAGCTCATCGATGATCTCCATAGCGCGGATCTTCGGGCTGCCGCTTACCGTCCCGGCGGGAAATGCCGCCCTTAAGGCATCGAAGGAATCATATTGTTTTTGCAGCCTCCCCGTCACCTCGGTCACCAGATGCATCACATGAGAATATTTCTCCACTGACATAAATTCGCTGATCCTGACTTTTCCCGGCTGACAGACCCGGCCCAGGTCATTACGTCCCAGGTCAACCAGCATGATATGCTCCGCCCTTTCCTTTTTGCTGTTGACAAGCTCATTCTCCAGCTTTTTATCTTCTTGCGGATTCCTGCCCCGCGGACGGGTTCCGGCAATCGGGCGGGTCTTCACTATCCCGTCTTCACAACGCACCAGCATCTCCGGAGAAGCGCCGATTAAAGAAAATCCCCCCAATTTCAAATAAAACATATACGGAGAAGGATTCAGGCTTCTTAAGTTCCGGTAGATATCGAATGGCTGCCGCCTGGTCTTTATGCTGAACCGCTGCGAAGGCACTACCTGGATCACGTCACCTTTTCTGATATAAACCTTGGCCCGCCTAACCAGCTCCTCAAATTCCGCTTTTTTGAAATTTGAACGGATCTCCGGACGGCTCTTTTGCCCGCGCGGGACCCGGACCTCATGCAGCCGGCTCTCGAGCTGTTTTTGGATCAAATCGATTTTTCTGGCGGAAACCCGATAGATCCTTTCCAGTTCCCGGCGGCGGCAACCCTTCCGGGGCAAAATAATATTGGCGACAATCTTAATCGTGTGGTTGACGTGGTCAAAGATCAATATCGTATCGGTCAAAATAAACAGGCAATCCGGCAGCCCCAAAGGATCGGGGTTCTTATCCGGGATATCCTCAAAGAACCTGATTAGATCATAACCGGCATACCCGACCATTCCTCCGTAAAACCGCGGCAGGCCCTTTATCTGGACGGGCGCGAAGTGCCGCATTATTTTTTTCAGCTCATCCAGCGGGTCGCTCTGCGTAATAAAACGCCTGCTCTGCCTCTTAGGTAAATCCCTGATCTCTACCGATCTGCCCTTGCTTTTAAAAATAAGCGAAGGATAGCTGCCCAAAAAAGAAAAACGGGCGATATTTTCCTGCCCCTCAACGGATTCCAGCAAGAAAGCATGCTCGCTCTTCTTGATCTTCAAAAAAGCGGAAACCGGCGTATCAAGATCGGCATTGATCTCCTTGTAAACCGGGATCACATTTCCGGTCTTCGCCAGCTTTAAGAATTCAGTTAATGATGGTATATATTCATTCATCGATATTGAATAAATTAGAAAACTAACAAGTTCGAACGGCGTTCGGCGTTCAGTGTTCGGCGTACGCACGCAGAACGCCGTTCGCGGAACGCGGAACGCGGTACGAAACTTATTTTTTTAATCGCCTATAGAAACAGCTCCGGTTCCCCGTATGACAGGCCGCTCCTACCTGGCGTACCTTGATCAACAAAGCATCCAAATCGCAATCATAAGCAACCGATTTTACGAATTGAAAGTGCCCGGAGGTCATCCCCTTTACCCAATACTCCTTGCGGGAACGCGACCAGAAACAGGTTTTTCCCAGCTTCATCGTCCTGCACAATGATTCCGCGTTCATGTAAGCGACCATGAGCACTTCTTTGCTTTTATAATCCTGGATTATCGCCGGGATCAGGCCATTTTTATCGAATTTAAGATCTTTTATTCTGATCGGCTGAACTTTCATAGTCGCACCATGACCCCCTCTTTAGAAAGATATTCCTTAACCTGTTTAA
>JAQUQA010000041.1:0-8566 GCA_028716305.1 Candidatus Omnitrophota bacterium
CCGGCAAAGACGTCAAAAAGGCCGTATCTGCCTCGTCGATGGCCTTGGCGATCAGGGAGATCGGTTGGTTCAAAGCCTTTAATGCCGCGCGCGGCCCAATCCCGGAAACCGTGATAAAAACTTCGAAAAAATCCCTTTCTACTTCATTCAAAAATCCGATCAGTATCGGGATGTTCCGGGAAGGGTCGACATGATAATAGTGGTAGGTAATCAGGCTGACATTGCCAGCGTCTAAATCAGGCAATTCTTCCAGGCGCTGCATTACCGCTGCAGGCAAAAGGACCTGATAACAGATACCGCCGGTCTCAACCAGCAGGTAATTCAGCCCCTTATCCACGACTTTTCCGGAAATCCGTGCGATCATACTTAGACCCTCGTAATATACCCATGCGCGATTGCCAGGGCCAGGGCATCGGTAACGTCGGTATACGCGGGAAGCTTTTCCAGGCCGATCGAATGGGCGACCATCTTTTGCACCTGTTGTTTGGACGCCAGCCCCCGACCGACAATCGCTTTTTTTATCCTGGTAGCGCCATATTCCACTACCGGTATTTCTGCCAGGGCCCCGGCAAGATAGATCACTCCCCGCGCCTGCCCTAAATGAAAAGCGGTAGCCGGATGCCGGTAATGCGAGTAAATCTTTTCCAGGACCATGACATCGGGATGTGTATCAGAGATCAATTTTTCCGTGGCCCGGTAGATCCGTTCCAGGCGCCCGGCCAGATCCTGTTTTACGGTTGTCTTGATCACCCCGGCCTCAACCAGGCCGATCCGGCCTTTTTTAAACTCTATTACCCCGTATCCGGTAACCGTTAAAGCCGGATCAACGCCAAGGATCTTCATGGTTTATTCGCTGGCTGATTCTTCCAATATCTCGTCCGGAATGTCAAAATTAGCGTAAACCTGCTGCACATCATCATGCTCTTCCAAAGTATCTATCAGGCCCAGCAGCTGCTTGGCATCGCCTCCGGTAAGCTTAATGCTTGAGGAAGGGATCATGGTAACTTCCGCATCCTGACACTTGATCCCTTTTTCATCCAAGATCTGTTTTACCTTTTCAAAATTCTGCGCGGCGGTGGTGATCTCGTAGTTTTTCTCATCCGATTTCATGTCTTCCGCGCCGGCTTCAAGCACCATATCCATTAATTCTTCTTCTTTAGCCTGGCTCTTTTCGATCAAGAAATAACCCTTTTTCGCGAACATCCAGCTGACCGATCCGGCACCGGCAAAATTCCCGCCTTTTTTCGACATGATATTCCGCAGTTCCGCGCTGGTCCGATTCTTGTTATCGGTGAGCGCCTCTACGAGAATTGCCACGCCTCCCGGGCCATAGGCCTCATAGATAACACTCTCATAAATTACACCGGGCAATTCTCCTGTGCCGCGCTTAACCGCCATCTTGACGTTATCAGAAGGCATGTTCGCTTCCTTGGCCTTCTGGATCAGGGCGCGCAGCCGGGTATTCGAATCCGGGTTCCCTCCGCCATCACGGGCGGCAACAGTAATTTCCTTGATCAGCTTTGTATAAACGGCGCCCTTTTTCGCGTCGGCCGCCATTTTTTTACCCTTATTTGTCTTCCATTTAGAGTGACCAGACATTGTGTTCCTCCTGTTTTAACATGTTTGTTATTTCGTTATTTCGTTATCTCGTTTTCTCGAGATAACGAGTAAACGAGATAACGAGTAAACGCAATCGAGGCAGGCAGAATAAGCCGAGTTCTGTGTCGATGCGATTTTTCGCTTCCTAAAGTGGCCATTCCTCTAGTTCCGGCGTTACCGCCAGGAATCAAGCAGTCTACCCGAGATTAATCCCGGTTTGATCCGGGATCCCGCCATAAAAGGCGGGAAGCGGGCTGGTTTTTACCCTCATCTCCTATCTGACCTTGCTCCGCGTAGAGATTGCTCGTTTCACCTCTGCATCTTGCGATACAGCTTCGTCTCTGTAGCTCTCGCAAAAGAACAAAATCTTTCGCGATCCCTGGTTAAGGGGATATCCTCCGCGGGATCTCTCCCGCAGGATGGGCGTTACCCATTACGCAAAACCATTGGAGCTCGGACTTTCCTCCCCTTTAGCCATACGGCAAAAGGGGCAGCCACATTCTGCCTGCTTTGAATTCTCCAAAGATCATCAGCCTTTTACGGCTGCTTTTTTGACCGCGATATTAGCCAGCTTGTCCGCTCCGCGGTTTTCCTCCCGCGGAATATGGCGCACGGTTACTTCCTTAAAACCCGAAATAAGCTCTACGGCCCGCTTATAAAGGTCGATTATGTGCGGCGCCTTCACCTTATATTCTTTTTTGATCTGCCGGCAGAGCAGTTCACTGTCGGTATTCACAATAACCTTCTGGACCTTCAGGGCCATGGCCTCCTGCAAGCCGCGGATCAGCGCGGTATACTCGGCGACATTATTGGTCGCCCTGCCGATATATTGCGCGATATTCTTTAATATTTCCCCATCGCGGCAAATGATCACCCCGATACCCGCGGGCCCGGGATTACCTTTGGCTGCTCCGTCTATATACAATTCCGCGTGCTTCATTATCCCTTCGGGATGGTCTTTTTATTCTTCTATATACAATATCCTGTTACAAACCTCACAGGTGATTATCCGCTCATACATCCTGATCAGGTTGATCACCTGGGGAGGCACATACATATTGCACCCCTGGCAGGAGTTGTCCTTCACCGTCACTATCGCCAGGCCGTCACGGTTCGCCAGGATCCTTTCATACTGCGCAAGGATCTCCGGATCGATCCCGGAGCTGCTCTGGGCTCTTTGCGCCTCTAACTGGGCGAGCCGGTCATCGATTTGTTTGCCCCTATCGCTAATTTTCTTCTTTTCCGTGCTGGAAACGCCCTCTTCCTGCTGGAGTTTCTTTTTTTCCTCCTCTAAGGCCACTTTTGCCTTATCGATCTTTTCCATCGACTCCAGGATCTTGTCTTCAAAAAGCGAGGCATCCGCTTTCGCGTCGGCGATCTGCTGCAGCATCGCCTGGTATTCTTTATTGGTCTTTAGCTGATAAAGCTGGGTCTGCAGTTTCTTGCCGCTTTCTTCTTTTGAACCCAGCTCGACTTCTCTCTCTTTCTTTTCCTTCTGCAGGTCCAGGAGGAGTTTTTCGGCGGATGCGACCCCGGACTTCTTCTCTTCAAAGGCGGCGTCTAAGGATTTCAGCAAATCCGGCTGCGCGGACTTTTCTTTCTTTAAGGCATATATCTCGCTGTCAACTGTCTGCAATTTTGCCAAAGTAGTGATCTGGGTCTTCAAATCAACTGTGGACAATTCTTCCGCTCCTTATCTTAAAGACTGGTAGCCCTGACTGATTTTAAATATGGGCGATATAGGACTTGAACCTATGACCTCTACAATGTGAGTGTAGCGCTCTAACCAACTGAGCTAATCGCCCGTATCGATGACTCGTTTTCTCGTTGACTCGTTATTTCGTTTACTCGTTTTCTCGTTATTTCGTTGTTTCGTAGAAAAACTTTGCGAGAAAACGAGTTAACGAGATAACAACTCTGGGCCCACAGGGATTCTCCCGCCAGGCAATTTAAATGACTCGGGCGGGATCCCGCCCGATATATAAAATAGCTGGGCGGGAGAACCCCGGATAAAATTCAGCATTTGGGCCCAGAAGGATTCGAACCTCCGACCAAGTGATTATGAGTCACCTGCTCTGACCAGCTGAGCTATGGGCCCGTCGCTCGCTATAGGTTTATCAATAGTAGTTAGTAAACAAAGAACGCTTTTAGGTGTTTCTATAGGGGTGTTTTATATCGTAGGACGCTCGCTCCCCATGGGGAAACCACATGGTTTCCCCTCTGGCGTCCCCGCCTAAAACCGGCGGGGCCTGTCACCCCTTCCTTTTAAACTTAAAAGAACACTCTTGGGGAGAAAACGGTCTTTTCTCCCCAAACCCCTCTTTCTAGGTTTTTCACAACATCAAACTTATTTGCCTTGTTTGTGTCTCGCCTTTAGGCGGACAGTTGTGAAAAACCTCTCACTCGCTACAACATTCTCCCACCTGACGGCGGGATAATTACCAAGGACATGTCATTCGCTTACTGATTTATTTTAAAGAACCTTTACGCAGAACACTGAACGCCTCTCGCTGAACGAATCTTTGTGACCTGTGACTTGTGTCTTGTGACCTTATGTCTTTACTTGGTTCTTGGTCCTTGGTTCATGGTTCTGAACTTAACACTCTTGCTTCTTCCTCCTCGTCATCAAATCCCTCACCGCGCGCAGAGGGCTCTTGTTCTTATAAAGAAGGTTATAAACTTCCCGGACAATCGGCATCTCCACATTATATCGACGGCTCAAATCCAGCGCTGATTTAGCGGTAGGCACCCCTTCTGCCACCATTTGCATATGAGATTGTATCTGCTTTAAAGTATTTCCTTTGCCGATCTGCTCACCGACAAAACGGTTACGGCTCTGCTGGCTGATACAGGTAGTCACCAGATCCCCCAGGCCGCTGATACCGCTGAAGGTTTTGGCCTTGGCGCCCATAGCCTGCCCCAGCCTGGAAATCTCCGCCAGCCCTCTGGATAATAACGCGGCTTTGGTGTTTGTGCCGAAACCCAGGCCGTCGGAAACCCCGCAGGCAATCGCGATCACATTCTTCAGGCTGCCGCCCAGCTCAACGCCGATAACGTCGTCGTTTGTGTAAACTCTGAACCTCTCCATCATGAAAATATCCTGGAGAAAATTTCTTAATTTTTTGTCCGCGCATGCCACCACTGCCGCCGTTGGCACGCCCCTGGCCACCTCCTGGGCAATGGTCGGGCCGGAAAGCACAGCGACCCTGCTTACAGAGAGCTCATCGCGAATTACCTCAGACATCCTTTTTAAAGAACCTATCTCTATCCCCTTAGTGACGCTCAAATACGCGGCGTGGCGCGGATAACAACCGCCTTTGATCCGGATCATCACCTTACGCAGGTATTCCGAAGGCACAGCTACCACCACCAGGTCCTTGCCTAAAAGCGCCCTTTCCGGGTCGCTTGTAATCTCAACCTCCCGGGGGATCCTGATCCCCGGCAAGAATTTCTTATTTACCCTGGTTTTCTCAAGTATCCCGGCATAATCCTCAAAGGCGCCCCAAAGCGACACGGGAAAACCTTTTCTGCTCAAAAGGACCGCCAGGGTAGTCCCCCATCCGCCGTCACCCAAGACACAAATTGCCGGTTTTTTTATCTTCTTCAACTGTCTTTCTCCGCGGCGAAATGGATCTTCGGATAAATATAAGTGTCTTTCTCTTCCCGGGTAATAAACTGAACACCGATACTATAGGTATTTTCTCCTTTATCTTCTATCCTGACAACCTTGGCGATAATGCCGTTCTGATAGATCAGGGTCCGGCGCTCCATTTCCGCGCACATGATCAAAGTGGAACGGTTAAAAGACAGCCAGAGGATATCTCCTTTACAAACCTTGTCCTTTATATTACAGAGCAGTCCTGCCTCGCTGATATTAGAGGTATACCCGTTAAGCAGTTTTGAAATGGTCTCCTCCTTACAAACCTTATACGCCAGAGGAACCATATAATCAAGCCGCATGAATCTGCGTCTTTCCTCTCCCGTGAATTTACTTTCCATGTTTTACCTCCGTGTTCAGGACAATGCCTTTTAAGCCCGCGGGATCGGATTTATTCGTGCGTAACTTTGCCAGATCCCAGCTGTAGTCATAAAGATGCAGACCCTTGCTTACCGCGATAATTTCTCCGTCTTCAACACCGATTTCGTCGGCCATATATTGTTTCACCAGCTGCAGCCCCCCGAGATTAGAAGGAAAACCGCCCCAGAGGTCCCAGGAACGAAAATAAAGTATAAAATGCAGCTTCCCGTACCGGATCCTGGTATCGATCAGCCGCAGGCATGGCGGATCGACCAATTTGATATCGGAAGGCATGCCGATCTCCATAATTGCCTGATTCGTCCCGTGCCCCTTGTCTTTATAAAGATTGATCACTTCCTCGATCTGATTGACTTCCAGCGGCATCTCGCGGATCATCTCCTTGTCCTTGCCGCCCGCGCTTTCCTTGAATTTAACCTTCGGATCAACCAGCCTTTCCCCGTAAGTATAATCCTCGGTCTCGGTCTTGGTGCCGGTCAAAAGATAACTCAAATACCCCTGGATATAATCCATATCCGTGGGCGCCGGGATACTCATCCCTTCGGGGATAATCGGGATGATCTGGTGTGAAGGCTTTCTCACCCTAATGGAAACAAAATCGAACTCCAGGCGTTTCTGCCCCTCATAACTTCCCCGGGTGATCGTATAGACATGGCCCTTTTCGAGGATCTCGGCCAGCCCCTGGAACCAGGCATCATCCAGGTCAAAGGCATCGATAAATACCGGCTTTAAAAAGACTTCATTTTGGCTGCTCATTTGTCCTTCTTCAACCTTTCTTGCGTCGCGTTCACGAAAAGCCTGAAGTTGCTCATAATCTGGGAAATAGGCATATTCTTGCCGATATACCCGGAACATCCGTATTCTTTTGATTTGGCGATCAGGTCCTCGTCGTAACCGAATCCGGTAATCATGATCACGATCACATCCGGTTTCTTTTCTTTCAGGGTTTTTAACGTTTCAATACCGCTGATCCCGCCTAATTTGATATCGAGGAGCACGACATCAAAACTTTCCCCGTCCACCGCCTGCAGGGCCTCTTCCCCGCTGGAAACGGTCTTGACATTGTATTTCTCGGCTTTTAAAAGATCGGTAAAAAGCTCCCTCACCGGCGCTTCGTCATCTACCACTAAAACCTTATTCAGATTAGCCATTCTTACCTCCTTGTTCCTCGGTTTTTACCACCGGGAATTTAATCACAAAAGTAGTCCCTTTATTTTCAACCGATTCTACCTCTACCGAACCATTATGGTTACTGATAATGTTGTGACAGATTGACAATCCCAGCCCCGTGCCGGTGCTCTTAGTGGAAAAGAAAGGCATGAAAATATTTTTCAGGTTCTTTTCCGGAATACCACAACCGGTATCGGATATACGGATCTCCACATGATGGTCGCCCAGGTTGGATGTCTTTATTGTCAATTTACCCCCTTGCGGCATGGCTTGACAGGCGTTCAAGAACAAATTAATAAACACTTCTTCCAGCTGATTCTGGTCGCCCCTTACCGGCAACACCCCCGCGGCTAAATCTTTAATGATCTCGATCTTGGCGCCCAGGATCTTCTGATAAGACAGAAGCGGCAGAACGCCTTCGATAACATTATTTATATCCAGCTTAACTTCGTTGATCGGCTTGTACCTGGCAAAAAGCAGCACCCGGTCGACCAGCTTCCTGATCCTCTCCGCCTGCTGGTTTATGATCTTAAGGTCGGAGTTCTTGATCCTGCGGAAAAACTCATGCTTCTTGGAAAGCATCTCCAGCCTTCCGGAAATCACAAATAACGGATTGTTGATCTCATGGGCCATACCCGCGGCGAGCTGCCCGATCGCCGCCAGTTTTTCAGACTGAAACATCTGATACTCGATCTTTTTGCGCTCGGTTATATCCTTTGCGATAAAAAGGTAACCGGACACCTTGGAATCGGCATCCAGATACTGGAGCACCGTGAGGATCACCGGAAACGTCTCGCCGTTCTTTCTCTTTAATTGTATCTCCGGCTCTTCATGCTTGCCGGAAACCCTGACCCTCTCTAAAATAAGGGAAAGTTTTCCTTTGGCTTCGTCTTCCGGGTGCAGCAGGCTGACATGCTTAAAGATAATCTCGTTCCTATTCCAGCCGAACATCGCCTCGCTGCCCATGCCATAGTAGGTGATGTTCCCGTCCAGATTGCTTACATATAAGGCGTATTCCTTGATATCGGCAAAGATGTTCTTTATTGTTTCGTCGATCTTCTTATGGGAATCCTCCCTTTCCCGCATCCGGGTAACATCCACCCCGACAAAAAGCACGCCTTCCGTCTCCTGCGAGGGCGAGAGGACCGGGGATATCTGCCAGGAGATCAACCTTTGAACATCACCAAAGACACTGATCAACCCGTCAAAGGTATTGGACCTTTGGAACTTCACGACATCATCGAAAACGGCCTTAAGCATCTGCTGTTTTACATCTATGTCTTCCTGATAAAGCATGCCAAAGAGATCGTTTCCCAACATCTCCTGCTTGGTTCTCAACATTAGCCTCTCGGCTTTGTTGTTGCAGAAAATTACCCTGGCCTCGGGATCCGAATAGAAAAAGATGACTTCGGCGGTATCGATCAATCTCGCGGCTAAAGCATCCAACCCGTTTTTTGTATTCCGTGTCGTCATCGGTCATGGAGCGGGTGATCGGAATCGAACCGACATATATAGCTTGGAAGGCTATTGTTCTGCCATTGAACTACACCCGCAATAATTTCCAATATGGCTTGTTGAGCACAATAATGCGCCTTCAGGCGCATTTAGCGAAATCCCGCCGCTTTTTGGCGGGAGAAGGCTATTGTTCTGCCATTGAACTACACCCGCAATAATTTCCAATATGGCTTGTTGAGCACAATAATGCGCCTTCAGGCGCATTTAGCGAAATCCCGCCGCTTTTTGGCGGGAGAAGGCTATTGT
>JAQUQA010000042.1:0-4885 GCA_028716305.1 Candidatus Omnitrophota bacterium
CCCGGTAGCAAAAGGCCGTGGCATCGATTAAATAGAGCTCTTGATTTTTCATTGATTAAAACATGGATTCAATTTTGGGAAGGAAAATATCCTTATCTGAGGTTCGCTATCTCGACAACATCCGCAGCTGGAGCTTCTCCGCGAAGGCAATGATCTCGTCGTTTGCCGGATCCAGCTGCATGGCATCAATCGTTTCCTTATATGCGGTAACCACGTCCCCTCTCTTATAATGGACTTTCGCTTTTCTAAAAGACATCTCGGCGGCGGCCTTATCATCCTGCCGGATCAGCTCTTTCTGATCGGAGGTATCCAGAGCAAGATCCATAATATTGCGCTCCTTGACACCATCCAGCTTTTTGCCCATGGCAAAATATATATCATTCAACCTGGCAGATGCCCTTCTCGTCCAGGGGTCATCGCCAGAACCCAACTCTACCCTTTTTTCCCAATAATAAGCGGCTTTTTTGAAGTCACGCAGGGTCTCATAGTAAGAGGCCAAGTTCGCATAGCCGCTTAAAAAACCCCGGTCCACCTGAATCGAACGCAGATAATTCTCCTCGGCCAGCTTACCCTTGCCTTCAATCTCATAGATTACGCCCAGGTCATTATAGGCAACGGGGTAAAAAGGATCGGCGGTAATGGCCTTTTCGAAAAAAGCCTTGGCCCCCATGAGATTTCCCGCCTGTTGCAACATGATGCCCTGCTGGCGGTAATCCCTGGCCATCCTCCCCAGGAGGCTTAACTCCTCTTCGCCCTTGGGAGGCTTAACCGTTTTTCGCGGGGAACTCCCGGCTTTATCTGTTGCGGAAGCTCTTTGGATTTTTATAAAATCGAGGTCGAAATCTTTTGCCTCGGCAAAAGAACAACTGGCTAAGAGAATTGAAGATATTGCGATAATTTTAATATTGTTTTTTAGGCAGGATGATGGCATTTATCTGCTTTAATTATACTCCCTAAAACACAAGCGTCAAGGGAAAATTATCACAAAAGCGGATCCATGGCCAGGGCAGGATGGGCATGCTCTTCCAGGAACTTTGCCAATTCTTCCGCCGTGGTAGCCGAAGTTTCATCCGCGATCTTATCCAGAAGATCCGGCTCTCCGATTTCTTTTGCGCGGGCCTTGAGCTTGTCCGCCAGCAGCTCTTTTAACTCTTTAGGCATCCAAACCAGGCGCTTCAGCCCACCTTCGGCAGAGATGAATTTTTTGCTGGCCAGATAAAGCTTTCCTACCCCCAGGAATCCCGGTGTCTGCACGCCTCCCCCGACCGAGCCGGCCAGAGTGGTAAAAGACATCCCGCAGGGGGTCATTCCGGAATAATCCCGGTTAACCACCATCACCCCGTTGACTTCGGGGATGATCGCCAATATGCATTCAAAACAGCCGCAGGAAGACTGGGGTGCCTCCATCAAAGAATACATGCTCACCGTTTCGATGGTCTTATTAGATTTTTGTTTTACAAAATCATTTATCGCTTCCCACTGCCCAAGTTTCTGGTCAATGACCTTGCCCTTTTCGATCGGCTGATTCGGCCCGGTAGGGGTGATTTCATAGGAAGCCTTTCCGTCGAGCCAGGAGTATGCCCCGCACAAACCTAAGCGCTCGGGGGTAATGATGCAAACATGATTCGGGGCGAAAGACTGGCACAAGAGACAGGAGTAAAAAGTATCCACGCTCTCATCGGTCATGCCGCCCAAACGCTCATCCCTCTCGATAAAAGTCTTATTGGCAACGGTAAGCAGCTTTTCCACATCCTGCTGGCGGGTATAGATCTTCACCTGCACCTTATCGACGATAGCACTATATTCCTGATGCAGCATCGCATGCAGGACCACGGCAAAATGCCGCATGCGGAACCCTTTTGAGAAGGCGTCTTTGGAGATACGGATCCAGTTCATATCTCTCTGGCCCACATGCATCAGCCCCATGCAATAATTGACAAAACGATGTATCTGTCTTTCCAGGATCGGCTCAAAATCTTTCTGCATCTTGCGCCCGGCCACTTCGACGATCAGGGCCAAGGGCAGGGATTTGCTCGATTTTTCCAGCTGGTCTATATCCGGACCGATGAGTTCAAACTTCCCGTCCTGGACCTCGTCCATTTTTTTCATAGACAGGTATTCAAAGGCCAGGCTGGATTTTCCGCCGAACTCCACGTAGAGCTGTTCTTTGCGTACCCGTTCCCCTTCAAAGGCGGCGGCGTAAGAAACCGGCAGATCGATGTTGGCGACCTTTACCTTCAGCCCCCTGACCTCAATGCACTTACCCACGATCTTATCGTAATTCTGCTCGGTAACCAGGGCCTCGTATAAAGTCGTATCGATCTTTCCCAGATTCGGCACTTCGAGATCCGAGATGATCGGGAAACCCATGGCCAAAACGCCCAAACCGGTGGCCACGATCACTTCATCGACATGGCTCAAAAGCACCACGAAGGCGGGGACTTTTTGCTGCATGTATTTAAGAATGTCTTCCCATTGCCCGCTTTTTAGCCCGCCATACATCAAGGGAGCTCTGATCGCCCAGTTTACCGCGTAGATCGCGGAAAGATAATCTTCTCCCATCGGAACGATATAATTATCCAGGCCAAGCTCGACATTTTTCTCTTCCAGCTGTTTTTTTAGGGTATTCCCCTTTACCCCGCCGACCAGTATACTGACGATGCTCTTGCTCTGAAAATCACGGATCAGCTTAACCGCCTGGTCCGCGTCTTTGGCCGGCCCCAGGATCACGGCGATACCGGCAATCCTTCCGTCCACCAGCTGGATCCCCAAGGAACGCAAAAGGGTATCCGAGAGGAAACCGGAATGGTTTTTTTGCGGATGCTCCTGATAAAGATATTTAATCGCGGCCAGGGTCTCTTCACAGATCAATGTGGCAATCCCCTTGTTCAACACTCCGCCTAAAGCGGTAATATTTAGTCCGTTTGCCGAAGCCCGGTTTTCCGCCAGGCCCTGCGCCTGCTTGATCACGGAATTTAAATCGCCCAGGGTCTTGACTTCGCTTTTTAAAAGCGCGTTGGTCAGAGGAAGATAATAATTGGTATCGGGAAACCCGATGGCGCAGGATGCGCCTTTTTCCTTGATCGCCTTTTCCAATCCGGATTGGGCCGCCATAATGATTGTTTCGGTTCCTTTTGTCCCCAGCTGTATCAACAACTCTGCTGACATGATGCTTTTCTCCTTTCCATGGCCTTGATCAGGTTGCCGGCGGCAAGAATCCCCTCGTTTACCGCGGTATCCCAGAGTTTAGGCTGCAGGGTATAATCGAGCCTGGCGCAGACACTGCCGCAGGCAAAGACATCCTCTATATTCGTAGTAAACTGTTCATCAACCACTATATAATCCTGCGTGGTCTTAATCTGTGAATCTTTAAGAAATTCTGTGCAGGGCCGGAATCCTCCGGTAAATATCACCAGCGAAGCGGCAAAAATTTTCTTGTTATCCAGCTTGACCGCTTTGAGTTCCGCTCCTTCAAAAATAATTTCTGCCGGCGCACTATCAAAGATCCATTCGACCTTAGGAGAAGAAACGAAAGAATCTGCCGGGGGCGAACTGACGACTTTTATCTCTTTATTTTTCTGCGCCAGGATTTCCACAAGGCGCAGGCAGGATTGCGCCTCTCCGATCAGGCAAATCGTATCTGCCAGCGGCAGCGCCGATTTGACCTTTTCGGCCTCCTGCTTGGTATAAAATAAAACCACCCCTTCTTTGCCGGCTCCGGGGATCTGCGGAGGAACAATTTTCTGGCCGCTGGCGATGATCAGGTAATCATAACCGAGTTTCTCTTTTTCGTCTCTGAGATAAAGCAGTTTCCTGCGTGTATCCAGTCGGATTACCTTTGAATTTCTCAAGAAAACCAGGTTTTTGTTTTGGTAGAAATCTTCATCGCAGAGCAAAAGGTCCCGTTCCTTGACCTGCCCGGCGAGATAATCAAAGAGGAGGTCTTTGCGGTAAAACGCCGCGTCTTCCTGCGTAACCAGGGTGACCTGCGCGTCGGGGGCGCTTTTTAAGAGATGACCGCAGGCGGAAAATCCCGCCGCGGAACTTCCGATGATAATGATTTTTGACATGATTATAGGCCTGAGGCGTCCAGTACCCGGCCAACGACCTTGTCCCAGCCGATCGGCATGAGATGGATCCCCTGGCACATGGGCTTGAGTTCTTTGATCAGCCTGGCGGAAATTTCCACCGAGGTGGCGACTTTGTCTTTTGCCGCTTCCATTTCCTTGATCAGGTCATCCGGGACAGATACCCCGGCAACGTTCTTATTCATATACCTGGCCATTCCGGCAGACTTCAGAAGCACGATCCCGGCCATGATCTTCGTCTTGAGATGCGCGGTCTGTTTTAAGAATTTTTCAAAAACCCTTACGTCATATACGGCCTGGGTCTGAAAGAACTGCGCCCCTGCCTCTATCTTTTTCTCCATCTTGATGATCTGCGGTTCCAGTGGATCGGCTCCGGGATTGACTACCGCGCCCAGGCAGAATTTCGGGGCCGCGCCAATCAGCTTATTACCTTTCATATCAATGCCCGCTTCCAATTTTTTGGCCACCTGTAAAAGCTGGACCGAATCAAGGTCAAAAACCGCTTTTGCCTCAGGGTGGTCTCCCAGCACCGGATGGTCCCCGGTGAGAACCAGGACATTTCCGATGCCAAAACTGGCAGCGGAAAGCAAGTCGGACTGCAAAGCCAGGCGGTTACGATCGCGGCAGGTAACCTGAAAAACCGGCTCAAAACCGTTCTGCTTGAGCAGGACGCATACAGCCAGAGAACCCAGGCGCATCACCGAACTCTGCAGGTCGGTGACGTTAATCGCGTCAACCCGGCTGCGGATTAATTCCGCGTCTTCAAGTATCTGCCTGGTTTCTATCCCCTTGGGCGG
>JAQUQA010000042.1:4985-8689 GCA_028716305.1 Candidatus Omnitrophota bacterium
CTCGGCCCGGGCAACGTGTTCTTCCAGCTTCTTGGCTTCCGAGGTACCAATATGGCAGACAGAAACCGTAGCGAACTTTTCCAACAGCAAAAGGGCGAGCGGCTTTCCGACAATCTCGCTGTGCCCGACGATTACCACTTCCTTGCCGCGTAAATTAACCCCCGTGCTTCCCAATAGCTCCATTACTCCCGCGGGCGTGCAAGGCAGGATCTTTGCCTGGCCGAAAACGATCTTGCCGATGTTCACCGGATGCATCCCTTCGACGTCTTTTTCCGGAAGGATAAATTGGCTGATCTTCTTGTAATCGATCTGCGGCGGCAGGGGCATCTGGATAATTATACCGTTGACCGCAATATCCCGGTTCAGCTTTTCGATAAAATCCAGCAATACCTTTTCCGATGTCTGAGCGTCCAGCATGTGCAACTGATAATCGATCCCCAGTCCCTCGGCAGTCTTGCCCTGTGATTTCACATAAGCCAAAGCACCGGCATTCTCTCCGACCACGATACTGGCCAATACCGGCCTGTTCTTCAGCGCCTGCACCTCGGCCCTGATGCCTTCCTTGATCTTTTCGGCAATCGGCTTACCCTCTAATAATTGCGCCAATTTTCTCCTCCGTCTTTGACCTGATCCTGATCACCCTTTTCTCCTTTTGATCCAATTCCTTCCTTATTTTAACCGCTAGATCCTGGTCGTCCAGGCATTTTAAATTGATCTCGACATTGAAATACGCGGCGGCAAAAGCAGACTCCAAAAATACGGCAGCCACCGCGACATCACTGATCAGATTCCGGTTCGATTTCTCGATCAACGGCGGGCACAAACGGATGGCCTCATAGCATAAACGGCAGACCATAAAAGGTATATTCAGGGCATCCCGGAGATTCTTGCTCCTGTAGGCCACAACATCGAGGTCGACCAGTTCCAGGAATTCCTTTCTTAATCCTTCCGAGCGGCTTAAGGCGATTTTCAGCTGAGCGCCGTATTTCTCATATTTGGGTTTTCCCAGGGTAAAATTAATTACCATACTGATCAGGGCCGAAGCAGTGGCAGCAGTCAAGGCCGCTGCCGAACCGCCCCCGGGAGCCGGAATCCTGGCCGCCAGGTCATCAAGATATTTTTTCAATGTGCTGTCTTTATACATATTTCTCCTAATAGTTAGAACCCGGTATCCAGGTCAAAGGCGTTTTTTATCAATTCCGCCTTGGCGGAACCTGCCGTAGAGTCAATGCTGACGACATCAAACCTGGCAGGTTTTTCCAGCAGGTTATTTTCTTTTAAAAATAATAGCGCGGCCCTGGAAAGATGCCTCTTTTTTGATAAAGTAACTGCTTCCTGGGGCAGGCCGAAACGATCGTCTTGCCGCGTCTTTACTTCCACGAAACATGTAACCCCGGATTCAGAGGCGATAATATCGATCTCTCCGAACCGCGAACGGTAGTTCCTGGCGATGATCTTATAGCCGTTTGCTCGCAATAATCCGGCGGCCTGTTCTTCACCGCTGGAACCAAGGACCAGATTCTTTTTAGACACCGCTAAAACTCATCCTGTGAATAAGGCAGGGGCCGTATTTTTCCAGGGCGCGCCTGTGCATTTGCGTCGGATATCCTTTATGTTTCAGGAATCCGTACTTCGGAAAACGCTTGTCATATAAAGACATTATCCGGTCGCGGACAACCTTGGCGAGAATTGATGCCGAGGCGATGCTCAGGGATTTGCCGTCCCCTCTAACTATCCCCAGGCAAAAATGGCCCAGCTTCAGGGTAATCCTGCCGTCTACCAGCAGGCAGCAGTTCCGGCGCTGGCCTTGCCGCAACTTCTCCAACAGCGCGCGAACCGCTTGCTCCATGGCCATTTCGCTGGCAACTCTGATATTCAACCTATCAATGATCTTTTCGTTTATTACCCCGATGCCGAAAACGGATTGCCCGATGATCTGGCGGAATGCCGTTTCTCTCTGCCGGGGGCTGAGTTTTTTTGAATCGTCGATCCGGCAAGAGAAATTATAATTATTCAGGGTCACGGCCGAGGCGACCACCGGCCCGGCCAAAGGGCCGCGCCCCACCTCGTCTACCCCGATAATAGTGCGATAACCTTCCTGAAGAAATTTCTTTTCGTAATAAAGCAATGCTTTTTGCTTTTTTACTGCTGCGCTTCTGCTTTCGACTCTATCTTAGTCGCGTGCTTGCCGACCTTACTGCGCAGATAATAAAGCTTGGCCCGCCTTACTTTGCCGGAACGGACAATCTCTATCCGTTCGATACTCGGTGAATACAAAGTAAATACGCGCTCAATACCTTCTCCGTAAGAAACCTTGCGCACGGTAAAATTTTCTTTGACCCCGCTGCCCTTCTTGGAAATAACCAACCCCTCAAAAGGATGCAGGCGCACCTTGTCCGAGCCCTCGGGTATTTTTACAAAGACCCTTATCGTATCGCCGACATTAAACTTAGGCATATCTTTTTTGGTATATTCTGCCTCTACAAGCTTCATTTTATCCATTTCTTTGTTGCTCCTTTCATCTGACTATCTTTTTTGTCTTTAAAAGAAGATCCGGCCTCCTCTTGCGGGTCCTTTCGAGAGCCTCTTTTTTCCGCCAAAGCTCAATCTTATTATGGTCGCCCGAGAGAAGCAGTTGCGGTACGTTCATCCCCATGAATTGCGCGGGTCTGGTGTACTGCGGATATTCTAATAGATTACCCTCGAATGACTCAAAATTCAAGGAATTTTTATCACCCAGCACGCCGGGAATCAGCCTGACCACCGCGTCTACCATGACCATGGCCGGTAATTCTCCTCCGGTTAAAACATAATCCCCAATAGAGATCTCCTCATCTACCAGATTTTGCCTGACCCGCTCATCCACTCCTTCGTAATGCCCGCAGATCAGGATCAGGTGCTTATTTTTAGAGAGTCCCCTGGCAATCTTTTGATCAAATTTTTTCCCCTGTGGGCACAGTAATATCACCTTAGTCCTTGCCCCTTGCCCCTTGCCCCTTGCCCCCGAACTGATCTTTTTTACCGCCCGAAAAATCGGCTCAGCGCACAACACCATCCCCGAACCGCCGCCAAAAGGACGGTCATCCACCTTTCTGTGCTTATTCAAGGTGAATTCGCGCAGGTCATGCACGATAATCTTCACCTTTTTTTTGGCCTGGGCCCGCTTGATGATTGATTCGTTCAGGACCGGATCAAACATTTTAGGGAATATAGTGATAATATCGATTTGCATTGTCGTTGTCTCGTTATTTCGTTATCTCGTTGTTTCGTTGTCTCGTTGTTTCGTTATTTCGTTGTTTCGTTATTTCGTTGTTTCGTTATATCTGGCCAGGAATTCCTGCTTAAACTCTTTAAAACCATCCACTTTGATCGCTTCTCTGATCCGCTGCATCAGATCAAGGAAGAAATAGATATTATGATAGGATAAAAGCATCAGGCCGAGCATCTCTTCGGCGTTAAAAAGGTGCCTTAAGTATGCGCGGGTATAATTTTTGCAGACCCGGCAGCCGCAACGATCATCCAGCGGCCCAAAATCCCTGGTATAAGGGGCGTTGCCGATCGGGACCTTCCCCCGGCTGGTAAAAGCAGTGCCGTTTCGGCCGTAACGGGTGGGGATCACGCAATCAAACATATCCGCGCCCCTCTCCACTGCCTCCAGGATATCCGGGGCAAACCCCACCCCCATCACATAACGCGGCTTATTA
>JAQUQA010000043.1 GCA_028716305.1 Candidatus Omnitrophota bacterium
GCTTAAACAGATCGTCGCTATTTTCCCGCAAAGCAGGGAATCCCGCAGCGCGCATTATTGGCTTTCCCGCATCTATTACGAAAAAGGGGATTTTTCGGCAAGTTATCTGGCGCTTTTCAATTCCGGCCTGCTGGCTGTTAACGTGGCCATCAATTTTATTCTACTGAATCTTTTAGGGGCCCTGATTGTCTTTTTTATAATGGGAGTTTCCGGCCTGTTCTTCTCAAAGCAGAAAGCTCCCGCGGAGCGGGGGTACCAATTTCCGGCATTTGATTTTTTCGTTTTTATCAGCCTTTTGCTTTCCCTGCCGTGGCTGTTTTCTCTGATCATCCTGCCCCTTGGTTTTCTGGCCGGAAAATCCTTTTTCTCTATCGGATTAAGGCCGGAATTTATCGCGGTTTTTTTAAGCGATGTCCTTCTGGTGGTTTTTTGCCTGTGGCTGATGAAGATTAAATATAATATCGATAACCGGACACTGGGCTTTTATTCGCGCGGTTTAAAATACAATCTCTTGCTTCCCCTGGCGGTTACTTTAGGTTCGGTTTTCCTGGCGGCCATTTTTTCGCTGATCATTCATTTTTCCAACGCCAAGGTGCCGCAGACCTTTGCGGAAAGATTGGTAAGTAATGCCTTTACCGAGGGGAATAAATGGCAGGTCGCCTATTTGTTCGCGATGATCGCGGTAATCGCGCCATTAAGCGAAGAGATTATTTTCCGGGTTTTCCTGCTAAATTTCCTGAAAAAGCACAGCAATACCTTGATGGCGGTGGTTTTCAGCTCGCTTTTATTCGCCTTTTTTCATCAGAGCCTGATACTCCTGCCTTATTTTTTTATTATCGGCCTGGTCCTGGCGTTACTTTATACCAGGACAAAAAGCATTATTCCCTGCATTGTCACGCACGGGTTATATAATTTTTTATTTTTGACGTTGAGTTATCTTTCGGTAAAGGCGGGATAGTTATGCGCAAGGTTATTTTGTTTACAGCTTTATTATTTCTAATCCTCGTAAACACCGGTTCGGCAAAAAAGGAGGTCAAGATGCGATTAAGCAGTCCGGATTTTAAGGACCAGATGTTCATGCCCAGAAAGCTTTCCTGCGACGCCGAGGGGAATAATCCGGAGCTGATCATCGAAGATATCCCGGCAGAGGCCAAGAGCCTGGCCTTGATCGCGGATGACCCCGATGCCCCGGGCGGGACTTTTGTGCACTGGGTGGTTTTTGATATTCCACTAACCGGCCGGATAGGCCCAGGCAGCGTTCCCGGCAGGCAAGGGGTAAATTCCGCAGGAGGCAATGATTACGTCAGCCCCTGTCCGCCATCCGGGACCCACCGTTATTTTTTCAAGGTTTATGCCTTGGATACGCTGCTCGGGCTGGATGAAGAGATAACCAAGGGCACTTTGGAAAAAGCAATGCATGGGCATATCCTGGACCAGGCCGAGATCGTCGGCCTTTATCAGCGCGGCAGATAGCAACCGTTAGGGCGTTCTCCCAGAAAGTTATTGCAGCTGGGGAACAATTGTGATAATATGCTTTTGTAATAATTATTCAATCTTAAGTATCTAAAAAAAGGAGAAGTGAATGAGTAATAAAAAGCTTAGCTTGTGCGCATGCTCTTTCTTTGTGGGCGTGGCGGTTCTCATGGCTTACTCTTTCGCCGGAGCAGAGGTAAATGATAAAATTCAGGCCGTCTCGACAACCTTGGCGAAACTGGAAGCAGAGTCCTGGGCCCTGGCTCAGGCGATGAATGAATCGGTTCAGACAGAGCCGGCGCGGGCAGCCAATGAAATGTCTGCTCCCGTGCAAAGCGACGCCGCGGGTTATTCCAAAAGGCTGAATGAGGTCATTGTCGAAACCAAAGGGGAAGAAGGGGTTACGGTTGACAGCTACTTTAGATACGTACCATCTACTACCTATAAGGCGCAGCCCGGCAAGATGTCGGTAATGGACAGCGCCTTGGAAATTGATTATGATTTCAAGGGTCCAAAAGGGATGCCAGTGGAATTATCTATGGATAGCCGGTATATTTCCCTGGGGGAGAAGGAAGAGACCGAGGTTACCCTGCCGGCTAAACTGACTTCCATGGAATACAGTGTCCAGGGGACGCTGCCCTTTTTTAATTTTGAAAACACATATTTAAGGGCTAAGGTGGGGGCCGCCTATTACTCGGATGACTGGAACCACAATCTTTCGACCTTAAGGGTCCCGTCACAGCTTTTTCTGATCAATCAGTTTAGCGATAAACTGACCTTGATCGCCGGTGTGGGGGCAATGCCCGGTTATGAGGATTTTCCGGTTTTCCCGATCGCGGGATTCATCTACCGGCCCAATGATAAACTTCTGGTGAATATCGTTCCGGCAAGGCCGACGATCGAGTATTCCTTGACCGACGCTTTAACCATCTATATGGAAGGCGACTGGTCATGCCGGGAACACAAAGTGGACAAGGACGGCTATAAGTCGGCTGTATTGGCCTATAATGAAACGCACGTGGGCGCAGGCATCAGATTCGCCATTAACGATAACATCGAAACTTCCCTTTCCACGGGTTACATGTTTAACCGGTATCTAAAATACCGTGACAGCCTCGGCAAGGTGAATCTTAAAAACTCCCTCTTTACGGAAATACGCGTGGGGATGAGCATTTAGTTTTAATTGGGGACGGTTCTGAAGGTAAGGCAGAACCGTCCCTTTTTAGTAGTATTTTTACTTGACAATCCGGCTGGCTGTGTTATACTTCTATTGATTACAAGGATGTAACCAAAGAACAAAGACGTCTTCAGGCAAGAAAGCCTGAAGATTTTTTTATCGTAGTGTTCAAGGATCGGACTAAGGCGTCTGGTCTCCCCTAAACAAAGAGGGGGGGCGGACGCTTTTTTGTTGGCATGCGTGGAAAAGGGGTAATGAGATGTCTTTTGAAGAGAGAACCAAAAATATAATCCCCATACTGAAAAGGATCACCTATAAGTTAAGGTACGGTGCCGGTTACCTTGACGATAACGATCTTTTTCAAGAGGCGTTGCTGCATCTTTGGCAGGATTATAACAGCGGAAAGCTCCTGGATAAGACCGACAGCTATATATTGCAAGGTTGTTATTTTCATCTCAAGAATTATCTCCGTAAAATCAGGAAAAAGGCGCGTTTTCTTAATTTTGAGGCCCTTGCGGAAAGCGAGAAAGAGAATTCCTTAAAAGAGATAACGGCCATTCAGGAGGCCGGATACAGGGAATACCTGGATTATTTGCATGACAAATTATTGGTTGAGACTATCTGTAATAACGGGTTTACCCCCAGGGAAAAAACTTTGCTTCTTTTCTGCAAAGAAGGCTTGACCACCAGGCAGATAGGCGAGCGGATGGGGGTAACGCACGTGAGTATCGTCAAAATGATCTCGAAGATCAAAGTAAAGTGCGCCCAATATCAGGATAAAGTTAGTTAAAATAATTAAATAAAGAAAAAAGTTACCAAGCAGCGGCTTTTTATACTTGTAGTAGTGTAACACACAGAGATGTGCTAAAAACAGCGGCGTTCCTTTTAAAAGAAGAGAGGAACGCTTTTTATTTAAGGTTGTCTTGTAGACGCAGGCGTCTTTTTACTCCAAATACGGACTAGAGGCGCCTGTTTTATTTTTTAACGATCAGCAGAAGGAGGGGGAAGATGTTCAGAAAGATGCTTTTGGCGGTTTTGGCCGCAGCAATGGTCTTTATTTCTCAGGTTAACGCCGAAGAAACCGGAATATTGTCGGATCTTGGTTTTGAAATCAACGGTGACGCTTCGGTCTATACCCAATATATCTGGAGGGGGTTTGTTTTGGACCGTGACGCGGTGATCCAGCCGAGTTTTTACATCGGCAGCCCGCAGACAAAACTGGGTAAATTGAAGATTGGAGTATGGTCGAGTCAGCCTTTACAGAATAATGATGACCTGAGTTCCGAGGAATTTGACTATATCATCGATTATACCTATGATTTTGATTTCTTGAGCGCTTCACTGGGGCATACCTATTATGATTTTGTGGGAACGCATACCTTTAGCCGGGAGTTCTATGTTGGGGCGAGCTTCGGGAAATTACCCCTTGCTCCGTCTTTATATTTCTACCGTGATTATGGCAAGTCTTCAAGCGGAGGCGGACTGGGGAATTACCTGCTTTTAAGCGTATCGCACAGTATTCCGATTAAGAGTACCCCTTTTAGCTTCGATCTGGGGGCGCATGTCGGGTATAATCATAACCTTTTCATGAGTGGAGACGGCGGAGATGTCGGTTTGAAGGCGGGGGTCAACATGCCCTTGACCGGGAATTTATCATTTGTCCCCAATGTCAACTACTCCATTACCTACGGAGACCTTCATGATAAGGATGTTGCAAATCAGAAGAACCGCTTTTTTGGCGGCGGGACATTGAACTATAGTTTCTAAAATAAGGAGGCTGATCCATGTTTAAAAAAGTTCTTATCTCGATATTTTTGTTATTCAGCATGGTCAGTTTGGCCTTGGCCCAGGATCCTTCAGGAGCCGAGACCCTGGCAGCAAATCTTTCGGCTCCGGTCGACTATGTCTGGGTGCTGGTATGCGGATTCCTGGTATTTTTTATGCAGGCAGGTTTTGCCATGGTTGAAGCGGGTTTCTGCAGGGCCAAGAACGCGACCAACCTGATGGCGAAAAACACGATTGATTTTGCCTTGGCTTCCCTGGTATTCATGGCCTTCGGTTTTGCCTTTATGATGGGTAAAGATTATAACGGCCTGATCGGCACAACGGGATGGTTTCTGCATGGTTCAAACTATGATGTTGGCAGGTACCTTATCTTTTTCTGGCAGCTGGTTTTTGCCGGAACAGCGGCTACCATTGTTTCCGGTGCCGTTGCCGAGCGATTGAAATTCAAAGCATATTTCGTATATAGCCTGGCGGTAACTGCCGTAATCTATCCTCTATATGGCCACTGGGTTTGGGGGGGCGGATGGTTGTCAAAACTCCCCTTTGGCCTGGGGCATATCGATTTTGCCGGTTCAGGGGTAGTGCATACTATTGGCGGGTTTGTCGGTTTGGCCGGAGCGATTGTTTTGGGGCCGAGGTTCGGAAAGTTTTTCAAGGACGGCAGACCAAAGGCTTTGCCCGGACACAGTATCACCCTGGCTGCTTTAGGTGTATTCATCCTGTGGTTCGGATGGTTTGGCTTTAACTCAGGATCCACTTTTTCCGCGCATCAGCTGAGGATAGCGGTCATTGCGGTAAATACTAATTTAGCCGCCGCTGCCGGTGCGGTCGTAGCCATCCTGCTGGTTTTCATGAAAACAAAGAAATGGGATGTCGGTATGATGCTTAACGGTTGTCTGGCGGGGTTAGTGGCGATAACCGCGCCTTGCGCCTGGGTCGAGGCCTGGGCCGCGGTGGTAATCGGCATGGTCGCCGGCACCCTGGTGGTAATAGGTGTTTATTTCTGGGAGGCAAGAGGTGTGGATGACCCGGTGGGAGCCGTGAGTGTTCATGGGATCAACGGAGTCTGGGGGTTGATCAGCGTCGGGCTATTTGCCGATGGGACCTATGGCCTGGGGTCAACAAGCGGACCTTTGGTAAAAGGGTTATTTTACGGTGGCGGCGCCGGCCAGTTGATCGCCCAGGTTATCGGAGCGGCAGTTTGCGTTGCGTGGGCATTCGGTCTGGGATTGGCCATGTTCAAGTTAATGGATAGCAAATTTGGGATTAGGGTTTCTCCGGATGAAGAGCTAAAAGGACTGGATGTACCGGAGCACGGAACACCCGCTTACCCTAATTTTTATACCTATAATTATTGATAAGCACAGGAGCCTTCCGGCATCCTGAAGGCATGCCGGAGGGCCAGGAGGGCTAAAACAAAATGAAAAAAGTAGAAGCGGTGATCAGGATGGAGAAGCTGGAAGAGGTAACCGAAATGCTGGAAAGATTGGGTTACCCGGGGATGATGGTTACTCATATCGAAGGGCACGGTCGGCAAAAAGGATTGGTTGAGCAGTTCCGTGGCAGGGAGTATAAGGTTAATTTCCTGCCTAAGATAAAAATCGAAATTGTCGCCAAGGACTCTGATGTCGATAAGATAATTAACGCGATCTCCTCAATAGCCAAGACCGGGGAGATCGGAGACGGAAAGATCTTTGTTTATCCGGTTGAGAACGTGCAACGGATCCGCACCGGAGAAAAAGGGGAGGTAGCGATTTAGATGCAGGATAGAGAGTTGATTAATCGGATCAAGCGCTTTAAATCGGAACACGGGTATACGCTGTATGAACTCTCCGGCCTGATCAATATCCAGATTACCACCCTGGAGAGATGGTTCAGGACCGGCCGGATCAATAAGCTGTACGCCCAGGTAGTTAAACAAAAACTGGGCATTTAACAATATTCTTTCTGGAAGGATTTTTTTTACCATCCAGTTTATCATTAGATTAATCAATTGGTCAACCCGCAAAAAAGGAGATAGTAAAATGATCAACACAGGTGATACGGCGTGGGTGCTCATCTCGGCAGCTCTGGTGATGCTGATGACCCCGGGGTTGGCGTTCTTTTACGGAGGGATGGTGCGCAAAAAGAACGTTTTGAGCATCTTGATGCAATGTTTTATTGTTTTGTGCGTTTTGAGCGTGCACTGGGTATTGGTTGGTTATAGCCTTTCTTTTGCCCCGCGCGAAGGTTTCTGGGGCGGTCTTCAATGGCTGGGTTTAAATGGTGTCGGCATGGATCCTTATTCGGAATACGCCGGGACCATTCCCCATCAGGCATTCATGATCTTTCAAGGGATGTTCGCGATCATTACCCCGGCTTTGATCCTCGGGGCTTTTGCCGAGAGAATGAAATTTTCCGCTTTTCTGGTTTTTATAATTTTATGGGCAACTTTTGTCTATGCCCCGGTTTGCCACTGGGTTTGGGGTATCGGAGGATGGATCAGGAATCTTGGTGCATTGGATTTTGCCGGAGGCACGGTCGTACACGTGAACGCAGGCATAGCGGCGTTAGTTACCGCCATATTGATCGGTAAACGTAAAAGTGTTAATCACGGTGCACCCGCGCCGCACAATATGCCTTTTGTCGTTCTGGGTACGGCGTTATTATGGTTTGGGTGGTTTGGTTTTAACGCCGGCAGCGCCCTGGCGGCAAACGGCCTGGCGGTAAATGCCTTTGTGGTTACCCATATCGCGGCCGCAGCAGCGGGATTAAGCTGGGCATTAATCGAATGGGTGCGTAATGGTAAGCCGACCATCTTCGGCGTGGTCAGCGGAGTTGTAGCGGGGTTGGTGGCGATCACCCCGGCTGCCGGATTTGTCAGCGTTATCCCGGCAATCATCATCGGCCTGTCCGTAAGCGTGTTTTGTTTTGTTGCTGTTACCGTGATGAAGCCGAAATTCGGTTACGACGATTCCCTGGACGCCTTTGGCGTGCATTGTGTAGGGGGGGTTTGGGGGGCCTTGGCTACCGGGTTGTTTGCTTCTAAGGCAGTTAATGCCGCAGGCGCAGACGGTTTGTTTTTCGGTAATCCCAAGCAATTCTTAATCCAGCTTTTCACGGTGGCAGTCACTATTGCATACTCATTCATAGTAAGCCTGGTCCTTTATAAGCTGGTGGACGCGGTTATCGGCGTGCGTATAAACGAAAGAGCCGAAGAGATGGGGCTTGATTTGACTCAGCATCACGAGAGGGCATATACTATTCTAGAATAAGTGTCAGCGGATAATAGAAGATGGGTATCATTGATAAGAGAAAATTACCAACAGTCACAGGTCACAAGGTCACACGTTACATGGTGACCTTGTGTGTTTGTGATTGTGCACAACAGGAGGTAATCCATGAAATTAGTTATTGCCGTAATCCAGCCGTATAAGCTGGAAGCTGTTAAGGAAGAGCTCTACAAGGCCAAGGTCAACCTGATGACTGTCAGCGAGGTGCTGGGTCATGGCAGGCAAAAGGGAGTAACCGAAGTTTACCGTGGGATAAAAGAGACGGGAAACCTTTTGCGGAAGGTTCGCCTGGAGATAGCGGTAAATGACAATTTTCTCGAACCGACTTTAAAAGCGATCATTAAGGGGGCCAAAACCGGCGAAACCGGAGACGGAAAGATATTCATCTTAGAGCTAAAAGAGTGTGTACGTATCCGTACTGAAGAACAGGGGAGCATTGCTATCGGTTAAAGGGCTGAGATAGGGGGAGGTGGCGATAATCATGCAGGGAAATTTTTTGCAGAATTTTTTGGATCCGATTGCCAGGGTTTGGGGAAATTATTCCGATACGCAATTTACATCCGGCTGTTCTACCCGTAAAGCCGGCAAAAAGTCCAGGCTCCGGGCGCCGTTAAAAAAGAAAAAAAACAGGTTACCAAAGTAGCTCGGGAGTTACTTGTATATATAGAGACAGCAAAAGTACATTATTTGGGCACATTGTAGTGCAAAATTAAGCACCAATTAAGGAACATTGGCGTTCAAGTTGCCGGAATATCCCGGCAAAGTGAACGCCTTTTTGTTTTAGGTGTCAAAAGGAGGATAAGTATGCCTAAAAAGAAGAATCCAGGAACAGTCAAAGAAGTGAAAACCAGGAATCCTCTGGTTAACGGCGCCTTTGACGAGAGCGCCGCGCGTGATGTGATGAAGATGGTCAAGGATAAGGATATCCAGATCATTGACCTGAAATTCAACGATTTGC